>DASSDE010000088.1:0-3006 GCA_035697365.1 Kribbella sp.
GACCGCGACGAGCAGGACTACGCCCCGGCGTACCGCGTCTCCCCCTTCGCTCCGGACCGAGTAAGTCCCTTTGCCCCCCTGACCAACCAGGAGCCCAAAGAAGAAGCCCCGATCGAGCCGACGCCTGTGCAGGCGGCTCCCCTGCAGGCGGCTCCGGTGGCGCCGGCGGGGGTTGCGGTGCCGGCTGCGCCGGTGTTCATGTCGGCGGCCGCGGTTGCTCGCGCCAAGTCTCCGGTACTGATTGGCGCCGGCGCTCCGCACCGCTCCGAGGCGAGACACGACGAGGCCACGGACAACGCACCGGAGCCGAGCACCCGCGCAACGCACACCACCTCTTCCAACACCCCGCGCGCGACCGCCCCAGGAACGGCGGGCCCGGCCGGTGTGACGAAGGCGGAGGAGACTGTGCCGCTGGCTGAGTCTCCTGAGTTTGTCAAGAGCGATGAGGCGGTCCGTAAGACTGCCGCCCTGCTGGCCAGCGGTGCTCTGCTGCTGACGGCGACGAGCTGCGGGCTGATGCCGCCGAAGAACAGCCTGAGTGTGCCGGACAGCCGCCCGGCCGTCACGCTCGCCGACGCCCAGACAGTCGTCCAGCACTACAACCAGGTCAACAACCAGGCGAACCAGACCCGCGACGCCAAGCTCGCCGCCACCATCGAGGGCACCCCGACGCTCACCCAGACCCAGGCGGGCTTCGTGATCGGCCGGAAGCTCGACGCCGCCGGCAAGCAGGTCTCGAAGCCGTTCAGCTACACCGACCCGGAGATCGGCGCACCGCAGTTCACCTCGTACCCGATGCGGTTCGTGGTCAGCTCCGGCGTCTCGGACGACCCGGCCAGCCGGCAGCTCGGCGTCTGGCAGCGGGCGAGCGCGGGCAGCCCGTGGCTCCTCACCCACTCGGTCTACCCGACGAAGTCGGTCACAGTGCCGTCCGTCGACGGCCTGCGGACCCCGGACACCGCCGACCTGAACAAGCTCCGCGCCCAGCCCGCAGCGGTTGCCAAGGACCTCGCGGCGTACCTCACCGGCGGCCCGAAGGCCCCGCAGGCGGCGGCCTTCACGCCGTCGCCCGGCCTGTCAAAGCTGCTCGAGCTGCGCGCGAAGTCGAAGGTCACGGACACCGCCGAGCCCTACATCGCGAGCGTCACCGACACCTTCCAGCCGTCCGGGACCCCACTCGCCTTCACCACGGCAACCGGCGACGCGCTGGTGTTCCTCACGCTCACCGAGCAGTACCTGCAGCGCGTCGAGCCGGGCTCGAACGCGTACTGGACCAGCGGCGAGGCGACCGCGTTCAGCAACATGGTCAAGTACACCCAGACCCTGCACCAGGACTACCTGCACCAGGTCGCGCTGGTGATCCCGGCGAAGGCGTCCGGCAAGGCGGTCCAGGTCCTCTCGATCGATCCGCAGCTGGTCGGCGCCGGCGGTGCCTGACTAGTCAGCGGTAAACGCTTGTCGAAAGATAGTTCCGACTGATTGACTCCCGGGGTCAGGATTTCCCGTCCGCCCGGGAGTACCAGTGCATCTCACCCGTCGCCGCCTGCTGTCCTTCGTCCCCGCCACCGCCCTGCTGACCGCGGTCAACCCGGCCCCGGCCGCGCGCGCCGCCACCGCCGGTGCTGCCGCCGGGGCGAGCGTGACCGCCGAGCCCGGCCAACTCCTCACGAACGCAATCGCAATCTACGCCGGTACGGCGGAGTCCAACGTGCGGCCGGAGGTCGCAGCGAAGCTCGCCGCGATCGACAAGACCGCCCGTACCTGGCTGGCCGCTCTCGACCAGGCGGACACCGGCGAACTGTTCGCCGGCATCCCGCTCGGCACCAGCGATCCGAACCTGAGCGCGTCGTACCAGCACCTGTACGAGATCGCCCTCGCCTACCGCCGCCCCGGCCCCGCATCGGACCTCCAGGTCGCGGCCGTACGGGACCGCATCGCGAACGGACTGCAGTGGCTGTACGACAACTACTACGGCGACCAGTCGAAGGGGTACTACGGCAACTGGTTCACCTGGGAGATCGGCATCTCTACATACGTGTCGAAGACGCTCGCACTGATCGACGCGCCGACCGACCTGATCACGCCGTACGTCGCCGCGATGGACGCGTACCTGCGCAACGGCAAGGACGGTGACGTCGACCTCGACTCGCGCTTCCACACCGGCGCGAACCTCGTCGACATCACCGCGAACCGCGTCCTGCAGGGCGCGCTGCTGACCGACGACGCGCGGATCCGCAAGGCGCTGCAGGACCAGTTCACGGTGTTCGCGACGGTCGATCCGTACAACCTGCAGCACGGTGTCACGGACGGGTACTACGCGGACGGATCGTTCATCCAGCACGCGTCGGTCGCGTACACCGGCTCGTACGGCAAGGGCCTGCTCAGCCGGGTCGTGCAGACCATCAAGGTGCTCGCCGGTACGGCGTACGCGCAGAGCGACGACCTGGTCGGGGTCGTACAGGGCTGGGTCGAGCACGGGTTCGCGCCGCTGATCTTCGAGGGCTGGATGATGGAGATCGTCAAGGGTCGCGCGGTCTCCCGGACCGGGACCGGGTACGCCGATGTCGCGGTGATCGTGGAGGCGATCGTCGACCTGGCCGACTACGCGACCGGCGCGGACGCGGCCCGGCTGAAGTCGTTCGCCAAGTTCACCGCGCAGCCGACGATCAACCCGAACAGCTTCGTCTCCCCGGTCAGCATCGGCCGGTTCGCGGACCTGAAGGCGGACGCGTCGATCGTGCCGGCCGATCTCAACCCGCCAGCGCTCAGTACGGCGTTCAACGCGATGGACCGGACCGTGCATCGCCGCCCGGGGTACGCGTTCGCGCTGGCACGCAACTCGCAGCGGATCAGCAAGTACGAGTACATGAGCGGCGAGAACCTGCTGCCGTGGTTCCAGGGCGACGGCGCGCACTACCTGTACCTGTCGGGTCAGGACCAGACGCAGGCGTTCGGCATCGACTACTTCACCACGGTGTCGCCGTACGCGCTGGGTGGCGTGACCGC
>DASSDE010000089.1:0-4010 GCA_035697365.1 Kribbella sp.
GAACAGTACGCCGATGGCCAGCAGGATCAGATTCGATGCCAGCTTGCTCATCTTGTCGCGGGCGATCATGGGGCCTCCCGGTCTGGACTGAGGAGCGCAGGGAGCGAAGCGACCGGAGCGACGAGGGAAGACCGGGAGCAACAGCCCCGTGACCCGCTGCGACGGAGTCGCAGCATGTGATCGGTCATGTCAGCCCCAGGTCAGAGGGTCGAGGAGGTGGTAGAAGTGCAGGCGCCGGCGGTCCGGCCCAGGTACACCGTAGGACTCGAAGAACGGAGACGGGTCGGCGGACCACTCGTCGTGGAGCTGGATCGCGGCGAGCGCCAGGTCGGAGTAGCGGTCCGCGACGCCGAGCCGGCCGAGATCGATCAGCCCGGTGACCTGGAGGGTTTGCGGGTCGAAGAAGACATTCGGTAGGCACGCGTCGCCGTGACAGACGGCCGGCTCCAGGACGCTCTCGATGTAGGGGCGCTCGGCAACGACCTCGGCCAGGAGGTCCTCCGGGCGGAGCTTGCGCCATTCGTCGGTGAGGAACTGAGGGTTGACGGCACCGCGCCGGACGACGTCGGCCGCCGTCGCGATCACATCTTCAAGGGGTCGATCGAAAGGACAGCCCGATAACGCATGCAGGTCCCGCAACGCCACGCCCAGGTTGCGCATCGCACGCTCGTACGCGGACGGCGGGAGCTGATCACCTGCAACACCCGGTACGGCGGACGTGATCAGGAACGCCCCGTCCGACGACTCCGACCAGTCGAGGACCCCCGCGGTGGGGAAGCCGGTACCGGCCAGCCACCGGATGCGGTCGCGTTCGGCGACGAGGTCGGCGACACCGGAGGCGTCGCAGCACTTGGCGTACGCGTCTCCGCGGCGGTAGACGGACGTGTCGGACTCGCCGATCTCGATCGGCGTCCAGCCTTCACCCGGTGGCTTGCGCAATGCGTTCCCTGGTGTGCTTGAGGATCGGGGTCACCGGACGCCCGGTAACCAACTTGCCATCGGCAACGAAACCCTCCTCGCGCCCGGTCAGGTCCTGGATCAATCGCGACCGCCACAGCTCGAGCAACTCCGGCCGCGAGCCGGCCAGGTTGTGCAGCTCCCCCGGATCGTCCTCGAGGTCGAACAACTGCTCCACACCCCGCTCAGATCCCCAGACGTACTTGATCTTCCCGTCCGTCACCCACTGGAGCGACTGCTTGAAGTGCAGGTGCTCCCCGTGCAACCACTCCCGCACCGGCGCCGCCTCCCCGCGCAGGAACGGCGCAAGCGAGACCCCGTCCACCGACGGCGGCACCGGCACTCCGGCGAGATCGAGCAGCGTCGGCATCACGTCGCGCAGCTCGACCACCTGATCGACCACGCCACCGCGCGCGGCACCATCGGCCGAAGCCCGGTCCGCGACGATGAACGGCACCCGCGCGGACCCCTCGTACGGCACCGACTTCCGGAACATCCGGTGGTCGCCCATCATCTCGCCGTGGTCGGACGTGAACGCGATGATCGTGTCGTCGTACACTCCGAAATCCACCAGCGCCTCGCGGATCCGGTTGAGCTGCAGGTCGATCTGCGCCATCAGCCCGTAATACCCGGCCCGCGCCCGATGGACGACCCGGTCCGGCAGGTCCCCGATCGTCGCCTGGTAGTCGCCGTCGCGACGGAACTCGTCCCAGTCGCCCTCCCAGTCCCCCAACGCCCGCTCGTACGGCGGGAGCGCATCGTACCGGTCGAACGCCCAGGCCGGCGGGTCGTACGGCGGATGCGGCCGGTGGAACGACAGGTAGAGGAAGAACGGCCGCGTGGGATCGCGCCGGTACAGCCAGTCGATCGTCTGCGTCCCTACCCAGGAGGTCGGATGCAACTCCTCCGCCTTGTCCCACGGGCGCGCGACCACCGAATTGCAGTTCACGCCGTGGTCGAAGTACTCCGCGTCGGGCGAAACGCCCGGCTGCCGCCGCAGCCACGGTACGTAGTCGTCGAAGAACCCGAACTGCTGCCGGTGTGCCCGCCGCGAGTGGTGCACGAACCCGTCGTGCAGGATCACGTCGTCGAACCCGGTCCGCGAACGCTCCGGCCAGACGTGCATCTTCCCGATCGCCTGCGTGTGGTACCCGGCCCGCCGGAACTCTCCCTGCACGGTCACCGGATGCGCCGCGTCGAACGGTACGCCGTCGACGTACCCGACCCGGCCGTGCCGTTCCTGCGACTGCCCCGTGAACAACGCCACCCGGGCCGGCACACACGTCGGCGTCGCGGAGTACCCGCGGCTGAACCGCACACCGTTGCGCGCCAACTCGTCCAGATGCGGCGTCTCGACGTACGGATGACCCGCACACGACATCGCGTCGCCCCGCCACTCGTCGACGCAGATCAGGACGACGTTCGGCCTGCTCAAGAAGACTCCCGAACGATCAGTTGCCAGGGGAAATCGAACACCTCACCGGGCGCGCCTTCGCGATCGGTGAGCCGGCCGACGATGATCCCCGCCAGCGCCTCGTTGAACCCAACGGGCCCGACGGTCGACAGCGACGGGTCCAGGTGCTCGCCTTCGGGTGTGTTGCCGACGCCAACGATCGCCAGGTCCCGCGGTACGTCGATGCGCAGCCGGTGCGCCGCGCGGACCGCGGCGATCGCGGCGAAGTCGGTGGTGCAATAGAGCGCGGTGGGCCGGTCGGGCCGGGACAGCAGCGCCATCGCGGCCCGGTACGCACCCTCGGGATGTACTTCGAAGATCTCGACATCGTCGTCACGGATGGGCTTGCCGGCCGCACGCAGCGTGTTGACGTACGCGTCGTACCGCGCGAAACCCGTCGTCCGCGAGGTCAGTGCACCGACCCGATCGTGGTGCTCGAGGAGGTGCTCCACGGCCAGGTGGCAACGCGGCTCGGCGCCGGACCGGATCACGTCGAAGCCGTGCGGTTCCAGCGTCTCGCTGAACGCCACGATCTGGACGCCCTGGGCCGCGAACGCCTCCAGCTCGGCGATCTGGGCGGGGTCCGGCTTGATGCTGTCGATGAAGATCACGTCCGGTGTCCGGTTCGCCAGCACCGTCCGCCAGTCGCCGTCGGCGACGATCAGCGCGGTCTTGCCGAGCGGGCTCACCGCCGTACTGACGGTGGCCGCGACCGCCTGCGACCACGGGTCCGCGAGGTAGCTGAGCGACAGCAGGACGAGGTCCGACTTGCCGGTCCGGATCGCGCGGGCCGCGTCGTTGCGCCGGTACCCCAGCCGCGACGCGGCCTCCCGGACCCGGTCCGCGGTCGACTCCTTGATCGTGTGGCTGCGGTGCCGCCCGGACAGCACGTAGGACACGGTCGCGACCGAGACACCCGCCTCCTTCGCCACCATCCGCAGCGTCGGCCGTTCGGCCAAAGGTGAGGACATATCCTGATTCTTGCAGATCAGCCCTTCACCGCTCCCGTGATGACGCCCTTGGTGAAGTGGCGTTGGAGGAACGGGTACACCATGGCGATCGGTACCAGGGCGACCACCACGACGGCCATCTGCAGGGACTGCGGTTGCGGGAGCGGGGTCACGCCGAGCTGATCGGCCGACAACGACTTGCCCTGCAGGACGTAGGTCCGCAAGATCACCTGGACCGGCCACTTCGAGGTGTCGTTCAGGTACAGCAGCGCGTTGAAGAACGCGTTCCAGAACCCGACCGCGTAGAACAACCCGACAACCGCGATCACCGCCTTCGACAACGGCATCACGACCCGCCGCAGGATGGTGATGTCACTCGCCCCGTCGATCCGCGCACTCTCCAGCAGCTCACCCGGTACGTTCATGAAGAACGTCCGCAGCACGACGAAGTTGAACGCACCGAGCGCTCCGGGCAGGATCAGCGACCACAGGCTGTCCAGCAGCCCGACCTGCTTCACCACCAGGAACATCGGGATGATCCCCGGCGCGAACAGCAACGTGAACAGCACCATCAGCAGCACCGGCCGCCCGAACAGCACCGGCCGCGACGTCGCGTACGCGAGCGCGATCGTGACGGCCAGCGCGATCGC
>DASSDE010000090.1:0-3301 GCA_035697365.1 Kribbella sp.
GCCCGGCCTCGACCAGCGTGCGGTCGACGCCCTGGAGGCCGACGATCGTGTTCCGCAGGACCGGCAGGATCGCGTACAGGCACAGGGCCACGATCGCGGTCCAGAAGCCGAAGCCGAGCCAGATCGCGAGCAGCACGATCAAACCGATCACCGGCGCGGCCTGGCCGGCGTTGGCCACCGCGACCACGAGCGGCGCGGCCCGGCGGGCACGCGGCCTGGTCAGCATGATGCCGAGCGGTACGGCGATCACCAGCACGATCACCGTCGCGACAGCGGTCAGCTTCAGGTGCTCGATCGTCAACTGGCCGACGAGCTTCCAGTCCAGCTGACGCTGCTCGATCGAGTCGAGCTCGGCCCGCGACCGCCAGATCGCCCAGACGCCGACGACGATCGCAACGAACAGCGGCTGGCCGATCAGCGTTCCCCACGAGGGTCGCCGGGCCCGGCTGGTGGCGAGTCCGGCCGCAGTCGCCTTGGCGTCGGCCAGGTTCTCCTTGGAGGGCTGGAGGTCAGGTCCGGGATCGAGCGCGGTCACTGGGCGATCTCCTCCGGCTCCGACTGCGGCCCGTTCCCTTCCTGGATCCGGGCCAGTACGGACTGGAAGTCCACGACGCCGAGGTACTCGTCGCGGCGGCCGGTGACGACCGCGCTGCCGTGGCTGGACATCAGCATCGTGTCGAGCGCGTCGTTCAGCGTCGCGCGCCGGTCGATGGTGACCAGGTCGGTGTCCTCGTGCGGCGCCGGCACCTTCTCGACGTCCGACAGGTCGGTGGTCCACATCCAGTCCACCGGCCGCTTGCGCCGGTCCAGGACGACGACCGAGTCGTCACCGGCCTGCTTCGCGGCCCGCAGTACGTCCGGTGCCGCGTCACCGATCTCTGCGACCGTCGGCTGGTTCAGCTCGATCTCGCTGACCCGGCTCAGGGTCAGCTGCTTGAGCGCGGCGCCGGCGCCGACGAAGTCCGCGACGAACCGGTTGGCCGGGTTCGCCAGGATCGCCTCCGGCGTGTCGTACTGCGCGATCTGCGCGCCCTCGGTGAGGATCAGGATCCGGTCACCGAGCTTCACCGCCTCGTCGAAGTCGTGCGTGACGCAGACGATCGTCTTGCGCAGCTCCTCCTGGATGCTGAGCAGTTCGTCCTGCAGCCGCTGCCGGGTGATCGGGTCGACGGCGCCGAACGGCTCGTCCATCAGGATCACCGGCGGATCCGCCGCGAGGCCGCGAGCCACACCGACCCGCTGCTGCTGGCCGCCGGACAGCTCCCGCGGGTAGCGGTTGCGGTACCGGTCGGCGTCCAGCCCGACGAGCTCGAGCAGTTCGTCGACGCGTTCGGCCGTACGTTTGCGATCCCAGCCGAGCAGGCCCGGGACCAGCGCGATGTTCTGCGTGACGGTCATGTGTGGGAACAGGCTGCCGCCCTGGATCACGTACCCGATCCGGCGCCGCAGGTCGTCGTCGTTCTGCTTGCTGATGTCCTCGCCGCCGATCCGGATGCTGCCGGACGTCGGCTCGATCAGCCGGTTGATCATCTTCAGCGAGGTGGTCTTGCCGCAGCCCGACGGGCCGACGAACATCACGATCTCACCGGCCGGGATGTGCAGGGACAGCCCCTCGACCGCGGGTTTCTTCTGGCCCGGATACCGCTTGACGACATCGGTCAGTTCGATGTCGACTCCGCTGACTTCAGGTTCGGTTTCAGGCACGGATACCCCTCGAGGTGGTCAGGCGGCCGACGAGCAGCAGCATGGCGTCCAGAATCAGAGCTAGCAGGACAACGCCGATCGTGCCGACCAGCGCGGAGTTCAGAGCGTTCGCGCCACCGATCTGGGTCAGACCGGTGAAGATGAAGCTGCCCAGGCCGGGGCCGAGGACGTACGCCGCGATCGCCGCGATGCCCATCGACATCTGGGCCGAGACCCGGACACCGGCCAGGATCACCGGCCAGGCCAGTGGCAGCTCGATCCGGAGCAGCGTCCGGGCCGCGCCCATCCCCATCCCGCGTGCCGACTCGATCAACGTCGAGTCGACCCCGGCCAGGCCGACGACCGCGTTCCGCAGAATCGGCAGGCAGGCGTAGAAGGTGACCGCGATCACCGAGGTCGCGGTACCGATGCCGGCCAACGGGATCATCAGGCCGAGCAGCGCGAACGACGGGATCGTCAGGCCGACGGCACTCACCGCGCCGGCCAACGACGCGATCCGCTGGTTGCGATGCACGAAAACTGCCAGGCCGACCGCGATGACGGTGGCCAGCAGCACGCACTGTATGACCAGGCTCAGATGCTGGTAGCTCTGATAGAGCAATTGTGATTGACGTTCAGTTATGTAGTCCCACACACGGTAGCCGGTACCCAAAGGTGAAAAACTCACACATTGGCACGATCGCTTCCGAAGTGCGGACATGCCAAAGCCCCTGGTCACCGGGGTGCCAGGGGCTTTGAACTCTCAGCTCAGTTGAACGAGTCGCCGCAGGCGCAGGACCCGGTCGCGTTCGGGTTGTCGATCGTGAAGCCCTGCTTCTCGATGGTGTCGACGAAGTCGATCGAGGCACCCTTCAGGTACGGCGCGCTCATCCGGTCGGTGACAACGCTCACGCCACCGAAGTCGGCCACCACGTCGCCGTCGAGCTGACGCTCGTCGAAGAACAGCTGGTACCGCAGCCCGGAGCACCCGCCCGGCTGGACGGCGACCCGCAGCGCCAGGTCGTCACGGCCTTCCTGGTCGAGCAGCGCCTTCACCTTGGCGGCGGCTCCGTCGGAGAGGAGAACACCAGTGGCTGTTGCCTGCCCAGCCTGCTCGGTCTGCGCTTCAGTCATTCCTGACTCCAGTCATCTACTCAAGTGCCTGCGCAGTCGCTCCGCCGGCACGGAAGTCTCTTGTCAACACAGACCAACATCGACCGGTCCGCGCTCATTCCCATGGTCGCACACCAATTTCGCAGATCAACTATCCCGGTCACAGGCTGATCAGTTGCCACGGTCACACCCGGCCAGTCTGACCCCGTACGTCGCTCAGCGTGCCCACGTACGCGCGACCCGCTCCGCGACCGTGGCCAGCGAGCCGTGCGGGTCGGCGAAGGCCTGGTCCTCACCGACGGTGTCGACCAGCGCGTACGCCGACTCGACGCCCATCGAACGCATCTCACGGGACCCGATCAGGACCTTCCCGGCGAGCACGACGCACGGGCGCATCGCGTCGTTCGCGACCTTGGCGACGCCCGCGATCACCTTGCCGTCGCGGGACTGGAAGTCGAACGCTCCCTCACCGCTGATCACCAGGTCGACCTGGGCCGCCTTCTGC
>DASSDE010000091.1:0-7933 GCA_035697365.1 Kribbella sp.
TCGGCTGCCTGGCGGCTGGCCAGACCGAGCGTGGGTGCGATCTCGGCCCAGGTGGCGCCGCGGTCGCGTGCGGCGCCGACCAGGATCGGCTCCCAGGCGTCGATGGACGAACGGAGCCGATGCAGAGTCGTCAGGGTGGCGAGCACTCGGCCTAGGTCGGCGTCGTCCAGCGCACCGGGCGTTTGCAGTAGTTCGAGTCCATCGAGTCGGTCGTCCATGCGTAGCTGTCCGTTCGTCACCGAAATGCTGACATTTGGTCTTGTCATCGATTCGGTGACATGCTAGAACAGAAATGCGTGTTGACACCACTGGTTCACGAGACGATCAGGAGGTGCAGGACAGATGTTGATGCGCACAGACCCGTTCCGGGAGTTGGATCGCCTGACACAGCAGTTCCTCGGCACATCTGGCGGCCAGGGGACCTGGTCGAGGCCGACCTCGATGCCACTCGATGCGTACCGCTCGGGTGACGAGTACGTGATCGCATTCGATCTCCCCGGTGTGGCAGCGGACGCGATCGAGCTCGACGTCGAGCGGAACGTGCTCACAGTGAAGGCGGAGCGGCGTCCGCCGGAGGTTCCCGAGGACGTCGAGATGCAGGTCGCCGAACGGCCGCTCGGAGTGTTCTCGCGGCAGTTGTTCCTCGGCGAGACGCTGGACACCGACAAGATCCAGGCGAGCTACGACGCCGGTGTTCTCACCTTGAAGATTCCGATCGCCGAGCAGGCCAAGCCGCGACGGATCGCGGTCGCCGGCACGAACAGTCACCAGCAGATCAACGCCTGATCTCCGCACCGGATCGCAGCGCGATGACCCCGTACAGCGACCACGGCGTGACCGCCGCACATGGTACGGCGGCGGCCGGGACTGCGGTCGCGAGGCCCATCACGGAGTTCGCGGAACTCGTGTGTGAGGACCCGGACCTGTTGCGTCAGGAGTTCGAGGAGCTGATCGCCGCGAGCTGGGACGGACCACCCCCGGGCCGTCCGCGCGGTCCACGCCGCTGCCCGCCGCGACGACCAGCACCCCTCGGACGCCGTCGGCGGCGGCGAAGGGACCTGTCGTCGCGCCCGGCCGACCGCGTGGATGGTACGGCGGCGCCGGCCCGGGAGCGCGGACCTCCGACAGCTCACGGCCACCTCTGCACCAAGCAGGACCCAGCTGAAAGGTGGTGGTTCACCTCATCGAATCAGCAAGCGTTGCGCACACAACACTTCATTGACCGCAGACGCGACGTGGCGGCCCGCGACAGCTCGCGGTAGCCAGCTCGCACGGCGGCACCCGCGGGACTGACGTCCCGTTGGCGAGGCCGCCACGTCGCCCCGACCAACGTGACCACCATGACCGACCAACACGAATCAGACTCCTACGAGCTTCTCGTCGTAGAAACTGTTGATTCCGGCAACGATCTCGGGGAGGCAGTCCTCCAGTGCGAAGTGCCCCGAGTCCAGCGGCACGAGCTTGGCGTCGGGGAGATCGCGGAGGTATGCCGCGCCGCCGGCAGCGGTGAAGAAGATGTCCCCCTGACCCCAGAAGATCAGCGTCTTCGGCTGGTCGCGGCGTAGGCGCGCCTGCCAACCCACATACCGCTCGGCGTTCGTGCGGTAGTCGTAGAGGAGGTCGAGTTGCACCCGACGGGCGTTCGGCCGGTCGAGGAAGTGCAGATCCACGTTCCAGTTGTCCGGGCTGATCCTGGCCGGGTCCGGGTGACCCGTCAAGTAGATCGCCTTCACCGCTTCTCGCTCGAGCAGCGTCTCCAACGGCCTTTCGGTGTCGGCATTGCGGTGCGGCCAGAGGCCATGACGGATGCCGTCCCACGCGTCGGTGAACCCCTCCTCGTACAGATTGGCGTTCTGGATGATCTGCCAACGCAACCAGTCCGGGTGCAGCGCGATCAGGCGGTTGCCGATCGGGCCGCCGCAAGCCTGCATGTAGAGCCCCATCGGTCCGGTGAAGTCGATGGCCAGCAGCGCCTCGTCGACGATCTCGGCGAGGTGGTCGAAGGTGTAGTCCCACACGCGCGGATCCGGCATCTCGGTGTTCCCGAACCCCGGATAGTCGAACGAGACGAGATGAAACCGGTCGGCCAGGGCCGGCATCAGGTTCCGGAACTGGTGCGACGACGCCGGGAATCCACCGAGCAGCAGGAGCTTCGGCGCACCGGGCTCGCCCGCTTCGCGATAGAAGACCTCAAGCCCACCGGCCGACACCGTACGGAATCTCGTGACGGGCGCCGCGTGCTCCCTCTCAAGGGGGTGTGTTTGCAGGCGTACGGCTTCCGCCGGGACGGAAACGGCGGCAGTCAGGGCGGACAGTACAGCGGCACTGAGTGTGGCGACCCTCCGGCGTTGGGGAGCGACGGTCCCGGGGATGGGATGGGTCTGCATGGCATCCTCCTGGTGCAGAGTCGTCGGTGAGGGTTGGCACTACTCTCGGCGCGCAGGCAGGGCCCGGGCGCCCGTGTGACCCCGGGTCAATGCCCGTGTAGTCCCGAATCAATGCCGGGCCCGACCGGCCGGTGCTCGTCGCGATCCAAGGATCGCGGCAGCGTTCCCGACACCGTCCTCGCTGCGACGGGTGTGAGATAATCCGGCGGTGTTTCCGGCCCGATCGGGCGCGTGCAGCCCGACGCGACGGCGTGCGTCGTCGAGGCCGGTTGGGCAGACAGCGGGAGGCTCGATGGACACGACGGCATGTGATGTCCGCCGTTGCCGGTCGGCGTCGTGACGCCGGACCGGATGCCCATGGAGCTCCGCGGCAGGCAGAGCGAGTGCGCGACGCTTGACGCTCTCGCGGACCGCGTACGCGCCGGTGCGAGCCAGGTACTGGTGCTGCGAGGTGAGGCAGGGGTCGGGAAGTCCGCGCTCCTGGACTACCTGGCCAACGGACTTGGGGAGAGCTGCCGTCTCGCCCGTGCGGCCGGTGTCGAGTCCGAAGTCGAGTTGCCGTTCTCCGGTTTGCACCAGTTGTGCGCACCGATGCTGGACCACCTCGATCGCCTGCCGGGGCCGCAGCGGGACGCCCTGGCCACGGCTTTCGGGATGCACACCGGGCCACCGCCCGACCGCTTCCTGGTCGGACTGGCGGTGCTGAGTCTGCTCGCGGAGGTGGCGGAAGAGCGGCCGTTGGTGTGTGTCATCGACGATCTGCAGTGGTTCGACCCTGTTTCGGCACAGATCCTCGCGTTCGTGGCACGGCGCCAGTTGGCCGATCCGGTCGGGCTGGTCTTCGCGATACGGGGCGCGCACGAGGACAGCGAACTGGCCGGGCAGCCGACGATGGACGTACGTGGGCTGAGGGACGCCGATGCTCACGCGCTGCTTGCGACCGTTCTGACCAGCGATGTCGACCATCAGGTCCGCGAGACGATCGTGGCCGAGACCCGGGGCAACCCGTTGGCGCTGCTGGAGCTTCCTCGCGGCCTCTCGACGACCGAGCTCAGTTTCGGGTTCGGTCTGGCGGACGCAGTGCCGTTGGAGACTCACCTGGAGCACAACTTCTCGCAGCGCTTCGCGGCTCTTCCGGAACCGACGCGTCTGTTCTTGCTCGCGGCCGCCCTCGAACCGGTCGGCGACCTGAGCCTCCTTCGCCGAGCCGTCCAGCGGCTCGACGTCGACTTCGCAGCGTCCGTCCCGGCTGTGCGGGCCGGCCTGATCGAGCTGGGCGCACGGGTCCGGTTCCGGCACCCGCTGGCGCGATCTGCAGTTGCCCGGGCCGCATCCGAAGCCGATTTGCGAGCCGTGCACCTGGCGCTGGCCGAGGAGACGGACCCGGAGCTTGACCCCGACCGACGGGCGTGGCACCGCGCACACGGGGCGAACGGCCCCGACGAGGAGGTCGCCGTCGCACTGGAAGCATCCGCTCACCGGGCGCGGGCCCGGGGAGGTCTGGCTGCGCAAGCGGCATTTCTCGAACGTGCCATCGAACTGACCGGCAACCCCGCCCGGCGTCCTGCTCGGATTCTGGCTGCGGCCCGCGCCCGGCACCAATCCGGCTCTTCGGACGCGGCGCTGGCGCTGCTGGCCGGCGTCGAGACCATGCCGCTCGACGGACCGACTCGCGCGGAGGTGGAGGTTCTCCAGGCGCAGATCGCGTTCTTCTCCAGCCGTGGACGTGATGCTCCGCCACTGCTGCTGTCGGCTGCCCGGCGGATGGAGGGCCTGGACGAAACTGCCGCGCGCGACATCTATCTCGATGCACTGGAGGCGGCGCTCCTGGTCGGGCGGCTGGCCGGGGATGTGGGCGCTCTCGACATCGCCCTGGCGGCCCGCGCGGCGCCTCGGTCGACCACCCGTCCGGCCGATCTCCTGCTGGACGGCGTGGCGTTGCTGATTACCGATGGCTATGCGGAAGGCGTACCACCGGTGCAGCGCGCCCTCCAGGCCTGGCGAGCAGACGACGTACCGATCCCTGACGCCCTTCGCTGGCTGTGGCTCACGACCCACGCGGCTCACGACGTCTGGGACGACGACAGCTGGGAGCTGTTCGGCACCCGTCACCTGCGGCTGGCGCGGCAAGCCGGAGCTTTGGGCGCGCTGCAGATCGCACTCAACAGTCGCATCGGTCTGCACTTGTTCGCCGGCGAGTTCGCGGAGGCGGCCGCGCTGGTCAACGAGCTCTCGACGGTCGATGAGGTCATCGGCAGTCATCTGCCGCCGTACGGCGCTCTGGCGCTCGCGGCGTGGCAGGGCAGGCCGGAGGTCGTCTCTCGCCTCACTCGATCCACTTATCCGGAGGCCCGAGCACGAGGCGAGGGCATGGGCCTCACCATCGTGGACTACTCAGCGGCCGTACTCCACAACGGCTTGGGCCGGTACCAGGAAGCGATGAGAGCAGCAGAGCAAGGAGCGGGCAACCCCGGCGAACTCGGCTTCTCGACTTGGTCGCTGGTCGAACTCGTGGAGGCTGCTGCGCGCAGCGGTCACCCCGACCGGGCAGCCAATGCACTCGATGCGCTGGTCCGGAGCACGAGTGCCGGCGGCACCGACTGGGCGCTCGGAATCGAGGCACGGTGCCGGGCCCAGGTGAGCCGGGGACACGCGGCCGAAAGCTACTACGTGGAGGCAGTGGAGCGGCTTGGCCGGACCCGCATGCGCGTCGAGCACGCCCGCGCTCGACTGCTCTACGGAGAGTGGTTGCGGCGGGAGAATCGCCGTCGCGATGCGCGCAGTCAGCTGAGACCGGCGTACGACCAGTTCACCGCCATGGGTACGGAGGCCTTCGCCGAACGAGCTCATCGCGAACTGGCCGCCACCGGCGAGAGGCTTCCCCGACGATCCGTCCGGGCTCGGGAAGAATTCACCGCGCAAGAGGCTCAGATCGCCCGACTGGCAGCGGAGGGCCGCACCAACCCCGAGATCGGTGCCGAGCTGTTCCTCAGCCCACGTACCGTCGAGTGGCACCTGCACAAGGTCTTCGCCAAGCTCGGAATCGGGTCCCGCCGAGAACTCTCCGGCACCCTCCTCAACGCGTAAGCGAGCCCGCCCGGTTCACGCTGGGCCGCGGCGAGCGACGTAGACGGTGTTGGTGGCGTCGTGGCCCTGCAGTGGGTTGGGAAACGTGACCACATGGGCGACGTGGCTGTCGAAGATCTCGGACAGAACATCGCCGAACGCCGCATCGGGCGGATCGTTCGACCACAACGCGAAGACGCCACCGGGATGCAGGTGAGCGGCCAGACGACGCAGCCCCTCCGGCGTGTAGAAGGCGGCGTGGCTGGGATGCAGGACGTGGCGCGGTGAATGATCGACGTCGAGCAGTACGGCGTGGAAGCGACGACCCGGTTGATCACGATCGAACCCGCTGTCATCGCCCGCCAGAGCGAAGAAGTCACCGTGCACCAGTTGGCTGCGGGGATCCCCGACAATGTCATCGGCCAACGGCAGCAATGACCGCCGATGCCAGCCGATGACCGCATCCAGGGCCTCGACAACAGTCAGCGATCCAACGCGCGCGTCCTGCAGCACCGCCCGGGCCGTGTACCCCAGCCCGAGGCCACCCACGACGACATCGAGCCCCGATCCGGGTACATCGCCGGCAACAGCGGCAAGTCCCAGGCGCGCCAGCTCCACCTCGGCAACGGTGAAGAAGCTCGACATCAAGAACTCGTCGCCGAGCTTGACCTCGTACACCTCTGCATCCAGAGCCGGATCATGGCGCCGCCGCAGACTGATCTCGCCCAGCTGCGTTTGCTGCCAGTCGAGTTCCTCGAACAGCGCATTCACAGCAGGACCCGTCCGGCCGGCATCGTCAGTTCATCCACGAGCCTCAGTGTGCTCCGGCGGCTGATAGTTCTCGCAGCTCCCGGCGTTGCTCAAGGAGTCCTGGTAGGTCGTGCCGTGTTTGCGGTACTTCTGCACGCGGCCGTCGGCCTGCGTGGGCGAGACCGTCTCGTTCTTGGCGTAGTAGGCCCAGTCGACCTGCTCGTGGTATTCACTCGTCGACGTGCCTTGGTGCCCGTCCAGGTCGATGAACCACAGGTTCCAGTTCATGCTCATGTCCTGCCGCGGCAAGACGGTGTTGCCGTCCTGGTCGACGGTGTGGTCGGCAGTGAGCTTGCCGTCGATGTAGTACCTCGCGTGGCCGTTGCCGACCTGCGTGACATAGGTGTGCCAGCCGTCGAGCGACCGGTCCTGGCGGCTCTCGGCGGTTCGCGCGTCCCACGGGTCCTCACGGAACGTGTGCCAGCTCGTCTGGAAATTGACCGGGCCGGCCTCTCCCCATCCTCCGTTCGGCAGGTACTCGGTGAAGTCGAGCTCGCTGTAGATCGGGTCATAGTCGAACTTCGTCGGGCCGATGGCGAACGCGGTCTCGTTGATGTGGTCACCGTCGGTTCCGGTGACCGGCCGGTCGGCGTACCGGACGCGGGTCGCGTAGGTCCCGTTCCGCAGGTTCATGGTTGTCCGGCGGAGCTCGGCGTTGGTCGTACCAGCGGTTGTGCCGTCAGTCGTCGCCCGAAGCTGAGCGACCTGCTGGCCGCCGGTGCTGACGAAGGAGACGTTGCTCGCCGGCCAGGCAGTGCCCGGGACACCTGGTCCACCCATTTCGCTGCGCGCATTCCAGCCATGGTCAGCGAGCGCTGGGTCGGTGGCTGAGTCGTACTGGAAGTCGTCGAACAGTACGCCGCAGGCACCGTGCTTGCCGTCGGCCTGATCGGTCGAGCCGACCGCGGCAGAGGCGCCGCCCACCATCGAGGCGATCGACGCGGCGGTGGCGACGAGGATGGTCGTTCGCTGACGTGACATGGCTTATCGGGTCTCCTTCGCGGCGAGGAAGGGCGGAAGCCCGCCTGACGGTCGAGCATGAATGCGGCACAGATGAACCGCAAGGCTTCCGCCAAACTTTCCGAACGGACCCGACATAAACAGCACTCATTGACTCACCAGTTGCTAAGTACTCGCCGCGTCGTCAAGGGGACAGCAGCGCCGAGACCCAGCGCAGGCGGTCAGGAAGCGGCCAGTAGTAGACCCACGTTCCACGACGCTCGCAGTCGACCAGCCCGGCCTCGCGCAGAACCTTGAGGTGATGCGAGATGGTCGGGCCGGACACAGCGAAGTGCGGGGTGACGTCGCAGACGCAGATCTCGTCGCCGGCCGAGGCAATGATCGACATCAGTCGCAGCCTGATCGGGTCGGCCAGCGCCTTCAGCACCATGGCCCCCTCGACCGCGGCCGCCGGATCGAGAGCCGCCTCCGAGATCGGAGCGCAGCATCCGCCGACCGCCACCAACGGCAACTCCTGTTTTGACATATATCTATCTTGACTCTTATCGAATCAAGAGGCAAGGTGGGTGACCTTACACCTGGAGAAGACTTATGAACACCACCACTTCTGACCTGCCGGTCGTGGTCATCGGCGCCGGCCCGGTCGGGCTGGCCGCGGCAGCACACCTGGCCGAGCGCGGCCTGGACTTCGTCGTACTGGAATCCGGCCC
>DASSDE010000092.1:0-6272 GCA_035697365.1 Kribbella sp.
CGTCGGCGTCAGCACCGACGTACCGAGCAGCACCCGCTCGGTACGCTCCCCGACCGCCGCCAGCCAGGCAAGCGCGAACGGAGCGTGCCCGCCCTCGTGCCGCCACGGCAGGAAGTGGTCCGACACGGTCACGCTGTCGAGCCCGAGCTCCTCGGCCCGAACGGAGTACTCCACCAACTCCCGTGGCCCGAACTGCTCCGCCGATGCCTTGTACCCGACCCGAATGCTCACCCTGTGCTCCAAACGTCGTCTACGCGTACTCCGAGAACAACCGCGTCCAGGTCCGACTTTATGCCTCGCCGGACCGCTACGATCGCGGGCTGTGTACAACACCAACGACGCACGCGTCCTGGGGCTGATCGGGACAACGTTCCGCGCCGCCCGGCTGCCTGCGATCCGCGTCACCGTGCCGGCTGCGCTCGCCGAGCGGGCAGTCGCCGCCTGGGAGCACGACGGCACCGCCGCCCCGGCGCAGCCCGAAGACGCCTTCGCCCGCCTGCAGCGGCACCGCGCCGCGGCGCTCGCGCTGATCGGCCTGTCGATCACCGAACGCGGCAAGCTCGACGACGACGGGAACACGGTCGTCGACCTCAGCCCGGAGCTGGTCGGCGTCGCGATGAACGCCGCGGACGACGTACTGCGCCGCTGACCCCTCGCATCGCTGATCGCCGACCCCCGCGCGTCTCGATTGACGTCGGCGGCGGGGTTCGGAGAGGATGTGGATCCGGCGCGGCCCGCGCCCCACCTTCGTCGACCGGCCCCAGCTCGGTCACAACGAGAAGGCAAAGGGACTTCCTGTCTCGGGCCGCTCGTCCTGGTCAGTCGCCTCGGACGGATCGCTGGGGGATCGCGTACGAGTGCGTGGAAGGCCAGATGACAGCGCACAGGAACTTCAAGCAACGGGTCCGAGCCCGCGCCGCCAAGACCGGCGAGTCCTACACGACTGCCCTCCGGCACTTCCGTCCAACTCCGACAGGAGCAGACATGCCGGAAGAAACCACCCTGCGGTTCGCCGTCGTCCAGTCGACGATGCGCCACGATCCGACCAACGCCGACGAGCTGCGCGCGGGCGGCGCCGAACTTCGCGACTTCATCAGGCAGGCGGCCGCGGCCGGCGCCCGCCTGGTGCACTTCACGGAGGGCGCGCTGTGCTTCCCGAGCAAGCAGATCATGTCGTCGCTCGGCCCGGATGAGGTCGGCGCCTCGGACTGGACCAAAGCGCAGTGGACCGTACTGCAGTCCGAACTCGACCAGATCAACGCGCTCGCCGGTGAGCTCGGGATCTGGGTGGTCGTCCCCTCGGTGCACCAGCTGCCCGAGGGACGACCGCACAACAGCATGTACGTGGTGTCCGACCAGGGAAAGGTCGTCGCCCGGTACGACGAGCGCACGCTCTCGGACACCAAGGTCAAGTGGATGTACACAGCCGGGAAGCAGCCGGTGACGTTCGACGTCGACGGGTTCCGGTTCGGGCTGGCGCTCGGGCTGGACGTGCTGTTCCCGGAGCTCTTCGTCGAGTACGACCAGCTCGGCGCCGACGGCGTACTGGTGTCGTATGCAACCCATCGCGTCTCGGGACATGAGCACATCGCGGTGCAGGCGCGCGGGTGTGCGGTGAACAACACGTCCTGGATCAGCCTCGCCGTGCCGGCGAACCCGGACGGCGGGCTGGCGTCAGGGGTGGTCGATCCGCGGGGCGAGTGGGTCGCGCAGGCTCCGCTGGACGGCGCGCCGGCGATGGCGGTGGCTGACGTGCACCACGAGGAGACGACGCAGATCGGGCGCGAGTTCCGGCGGCTCACGCGGGAGCGGATCAGCTCGTAGCACTCACAGGCTCGGGTGCTGACGCGTTCTGTCTGTATGAACAGGCATGCGGTGGTCAGCACCCGGATCGGTGAGCTGACGGTGGTGGTGTCGGCGGATGCGCTGGTCGGCGTGTACTTCCCGCATCACTGGGTGAAGCCCAAGGCGGAGACGCTGGGTGAGCGGGTCGAGTCGACCGACCCGCTCATCGCGCTCGTCGTCGGGCAACTGGAGGACTATCTCGCGGGTCAGCGGGTGGGGTTCGACCTGCCGGTTCGGCTCAACGGCGACGCGTTCCAGCGGCGGGTGTGGGCGGTGCTCGAGGAGATCCCGTACGGCGAGACGACAACGTACGGCGAGATCGCGGCGCGGCTCGGGGAGCCCGCCTACGCGGCGCAGGCCGTCGGGAAGGCGGTCGGGCAGAACCCGGTGTCGATCGTCGTCCCCTGCCACCGGGTGCTCGGGAAGAACGGATCGCTCACCGGCTACGCCGGCGGCCTCGAGCGCAAACAGCTCCTGCTCGACCTGGAGCAGCCGGTGGGGGCCCGGTTGTTCTGAGCCGCATAGGCTCGCGACGGTCCGGCGGCCTGGGCTTAGGGTGCGGCGGTCCAGTTCGGAGCAATTGGTGAGTGTCCGGCTTAGGACAGGTCGCCGACCTGGGCTGCGTACCAGTCGAGGTCGGTCAGGTGCTCCGCGATTTCGCGGAGAGTCCAGTTGGGGGTGCGGTCCTTGTCCCACTCGGCCGGGTCGAGGGCGGCGTACCGCAGGACGAAGGTCCGCGCCAGCCGGGTCAGCCGCTGCTCGGCCTCGCGGACGTCCTCCTCGGTGAACGGGGCGAGGTCCGCTGCAGAGGTGAGCGCGCTCGCGTGCCACTCGTCGGGCTGCGTCGGTACGCCTGCCAGCAGCGCCTCGACCTCCGCGAGGTGATCGATGAGGTGGTCCGCGATCCGGCGTACGGCCTTGTGCGGCGTGAAGATGCGGTCGTCGTCGGACGTCCGCGGTACGCCGTCACAGGCCGGCCAGGTGACGACGTACTTAAGCGACCGCTGGACAGCTTCGGCGACGAGTTCTCCCGGGTTCTGAGTCATACCGCCGACGCTAAGGCCGTCACGCTTCGGTGCCGGCCGAACTGATCCCGAGACGCTTCGCCATGCGTTCGGCGTCGTACGGCGCGTGCACCTTGGCGTCGTTGTCGAAGTACACATAGGTGTCGCACTTCCACGAGCGGACCTTGCGCGCCCAGCGATC
The DNA here is from genome assembly GCA_035697365.1 of Kribbella sp. Classification (GTDB taxonomy): domain Bacteria; phylum Actinomycetota; class Actinomycetes; order Propionibacteriales; family Kribbellaceae; genus Kribbella. The sequence continues at coordinate 3,052 of DASSDE010000092.1, forward strand.
GAGCGACTTGTCGTCGTAGCCGCTGACGTAAAGCTCGTCCGCGCCGTGCAACCGGGCGTACGCGAAACCGGCCGTCACCGCGCCGAACATCGGCCATTTGCCTGCCGTGTCCGCGCAGACCACTGCGATGTCGTGCTCCCTGGCGAGCTCCAGGAAGTTGTCGGTCTTGAAGCTGTCGTGGCGTACCTCGATCGCGTGCCGGAGCGGTTGCTCGACGCGCGCCTCGAGGAGGGCGCGACCTTCCATCCGTTCGTCGTGCCGCTTGGCGATCTCAGCCGCCTCGACCGTTGTCCGCGGCAACTGCGTGAAGAAGCTTGCGCAGCGGTCCCGGTCGTACCGGAAGTTCGGCGGCAGCTGCCACAGGACCGGCCCGAGTTTGTTGCCCAGCGCAAGAACTCCGGAGGCGAAGAAGTTCGCCAGCGGAGCGTCCACGTCGGCCAGTCGTTTGAGGTGCGTGACGAAGCGCGGGCCCTTCACCGCGAAGACGAAGCCGTCGGGCGTCTCGTCGTACCAGCGCTGGTACGACTCCGGGCGTTGCAGCGCGTAGAACGAACCGTTCAGCTCGATCGAGTTCAGCCGGCTGGACGCGTACTCGAGCTCGGCGCGCTGCGGCAGCCCGTCCGGGTAGTACACCTTGCGCCAAGGCGGGTAGCGCCAGCCCGAGATCCCGACTCGGTACGGGGAGTCCGGCCAGCGTGTCATCCCTCGATTATGGTCCCGCCATGGAGATCGACCGCGGCGCCTATCCGGAGGCGCAGACGCCCTGGGACGATCCAGCGTGGCGTACGGCTGCCCTCGACTGGCTCGATGCGCGGCTCACGGAGCTGGGAGTTCGCGAGAACGGTCCGCGGCGGGTCCGGGTACGGCCGTGGTCGGTGATCGTCCGTGTGGACGCGGCGAGCCCGGTGTGGTTCAAGGCAGCGTCACCCGGGAGCGTGTTCGAGGCGGGACTGGGTGAGGCGTTGGCGCGCTGGGCGCCCGAGCACGTGCTCACCCCGTACGCCGTCGACGCCGCGCGCGGTTGGTCGCTGCTGCCCTCCGGCGGTGAGCTGTTGCGGAGCCGGCCGCCCGGGCCGTCGGAGTGGGAGGCGGCGTTGACGCAGTATGCGGACCTGCAGTTGGCGCTCGTTCCGCGGGTCGAGGAGCTGCTGCGTCTCGGCGTACCGGATGCTCGGGTTCCGGCGTTGCCTGCGGTGTTCGACGCGGCGGTCGCGGAGAACGGGACGCTCAGCGCGGAGGAGCGGGCGCGGTTGCGGGCGTTCCGGCCGCGGCTGGTCGAGTGGTGTGACGAGCTGCGGGCGATCGACGTCCCGGACTCGCTGGATCATGCGGACCTGCATGACGGGCAGATCCTGGTTGCGGAGAGGTACACGTTCTTCGACTGGGGCGACGCGAATGTCGGGCACCCGTTCTGCAGTCTGCTGATCGCGCTCGATCGGGCCGCGGACGTTCACGGTCAGGAGGTGGTCGCGCGGCTCGAGGACGCGTATCTGGACCGCTGGCCCGGGTCCTTGGCCGAGTTGCGGAGGGCAGCCGAGCTCGCCCACCACCTGAGCCAACTCACCCGCCTCCGCTCCTGGGGCCGCCTCTTCCCCACCGCAGCCCACCTCGGCGACCCGGAGCAGGCAGCCGCCCTCCTCCGCCTCCTCGCCGCTGCGTGACCCGGATCGTCAGGTCGGGATCCAGGTCGGCCACCAGGGCGGAACGTTGCCGGGGCAGCTGCCGGGCGAGCCGGCTGGGGTGCCCTGCCAGGAGAACAATGCGAGGTCGGCGATCGCGAGCGCGATGGCAGCCGCGATCAGCGAGAACAGGAACGCCTTCCCCGCGTACCGGAAGACGACGGTGAACAGGACCAGGTTGACGATCAACGCGATCGGTACGCCGAGGAACAGCAGCGTCAACCCGTTCGGCACGCTGCCGGTGACGTCCACCCTGCACGCCTTCCACGCCCTCGACGTGAGCACAATCAGCCCGAACGCCGCCCCACCACCCACGACCACCGCAAGGAACGACTCTCCCTTGCTCCCCTTCGCAGCAAACGCCATGCCCATCACGGTAAGTGATCCACCGGCCCACCACACCTCGCCCGGCGGGTACACCACAATCAACGGCTGAACATCAAGCACCGGATGATCGCTTTCGACGCGGCGCGGGATGTTCAGGTCTATGCCGACCCGGCCGGCCATCCGTTCTGTCGCTGCTGGGTCTCGGGCTGATCGCGCGACTCAGTGGTCAGGGTGCAGGGCGTTGAGGACCTGGGTGGCGAGGTCGGCGGGTGGGGTGGTGGCGGGGATGAGGTGGGCTCCGTAGCCGGCGTTGTCGGCGTCGGACCGGGTATGCCAGTGGAGTACTCGCTCCAGTTCCGCCGGGGTCGAGCCGAAGGCCCCACGTTGGACGAGGCGGTGTTCGAGGGTCGCCGCGTCGACGGTCAGGCACACGACCTTCGCGAACAGGTCCCAGATCTCGTTCTCGTTGCCGACGGCGCCGGTGATGAATGCCGTACGGTCGCCGGCCTCGGCTGCGATCCGTCGTACGGTCTCGACGGGCAGTCGGTACGTGTTCTCCGCGAACCACGCGTCGTCCCGCTCCGCCGGCATGCTCACCTCGGCGCCCGAGGCGTTCTGGAACCAACGCGCCAGCCCGTCCGCGTCGACGTCGTACACGAGGTAGCCGCGCCGCCGCAGTTCGACGCCGACCGTGGTCTTCCCGACGCCCGACACGCCCGTCAGGTAAACGACACCCATCAACTGGACTCGCGTTTCGGCGGGAGCCACAGCATGACGTCGACGGGCTGCAGATCAGCTGGCGGTACGACGACCACCTGGTGCTCGTCCTCGTACAGCACCCGTCCGGGCGCGGCCGACGTGTAGCGCTCGCAGCGGACGTTGTGCGCGGCGAGGATCTCGAGGTACCCCGGAATCGGCTCGAACAGCTCCGTGGCCGACGGCTTGAACCAGGCGGCGGCGAGCAGGTTCTCCTCGTACACGGCCGGATCGACGGTCGACGGATTCGTGTACGTCGCGTCGTACCAGGCGTTCGTCGTACGGCGGAACTGCTCCTCGTCGGCGCTCAGATGACCGCGATGCCCGAGCATGTTCACCAGCCCGAAGATCCCGATCCGGCGACCGCGGCGATCCGGCAGCGGACTCTGGTACCTCACGTACGTCGGCATGCGCCGATTGTGCCTGCAATCTGTCGGCGGTGCCGTCTACGCTCGCCGA
>DASSDE010000093.1:0-4415 GCA_035697365.1 Kribbella sp.
GTTGAGTACGTGTGAAGCCGCCACGGACAGCGGTGGCGTCGCCGTACCTGTCGTAGAAACCAGGGCGACTGCTTGGCCGTCCACAGTAACTTTGGCCGAGTACGTGCGCGATCCGGTCGAGTTCTGCGCCGGGTAGGTAACGGCTGCCGTGGCGGTAGCACCCGCCGCGGCCGAGCCACTCGTCTCTGTCCCACCAGCAGCCACGGTGAATGAGTGCGCCACCGCATCCGGGTTGCTGAATGTCAGCGTGCCCGTGGCTGGATCGCCGGCGATCTCCGGTGCAACCGACAGCGCGAACCGGTCGGACGGGGCCACGCCGCTGATCGCGCCGCGCGCGTAGAACGGCTCCGGCCCGGCCGTCGCCCACACATGTCCCCCGGCGTCGGCTGTCAGCGTGCTCGTCTCGCCGTACAGGCTGGTGATCGAGACCTGTGAGCCGGCCGGCGCCGCCAGGTTCACCAGACCCGGCGTGGTCGACCAGACCGCATGCACACTCTGTCCACCACCTGCGTTGAACGCCACGTCGTACCCGTTGGTGCCGAAGCGCGTCTCGCCGGTCAACGGGAGCTCGTCGATCTGACGGGCAAGTACCGCGGTCGCAACGTACGACGGCTTGGGTACGAGCGCGCCTCGCGGGTCGAGCCGGTTGCGCACCATGCCGAACCGATGCTCGACGTTCGACGGGTCGGTACCCGAGTCCATGAAGTTGTACGAGCTGTAGCGCGCCACACCGTTGCCGTACGCAAGCAGCTGTCCGCGGACGAGGTCACGGGCCTGGGCCGGCTCCGACACCGCGCTGGGGTTGGTACCGGTGGCCCAGCCCTGTTCGCTGATGTAGATCGGTTTGCTGGAACCATGCGCGGCCATGATGCTCCGGATGGTGTTGACGTACGCGACCGATGCCTCCGGATCCAGCGGCTGCACGTAAGGGTGGATCGTCACCGCGTCTACGTAATTCAGGCCGCCGAGGTCCGCGAACTTCGTGAACCAGCCCTGCCAGTCGTTGATGACCGCCAGGGACGGACCAGTCAGCTTCACGTCCGGGTGCTTCGCGCGTACTGCGGCGCTCACCGACTTCAGCAGCGCCACGTAGTTCTCCGGGCTGGCCTTGGCGGCACCGTTCGGGTCCCGCAGGTTCCACTCGTTCCACAGTTCGTACGTGGTGTGCTCCGTACCGAACTCGTCCACAGCCGCCACGGCGTACCGGGTGAACGCGGCCCGCTGCTCGTCGGTCGCCGGCGCCTCGTCCGGGTAGTAGAGCGAGTTGCCGTAGTCGAGGATGTTCAGGAAGTCGATGTGGTTCGCGTCCAGCGCGGCCTTGTAGTTCTTGACGTTCTGCGGGAACTGGATAACGCCCTTGGTGGTCTCCGCGGCCGCCCAGAACGCCTCGTCCCGGTCGGTGGAGATGCCGCCGTTTGCCATTAGCGGTACGGATTCCAGGCCGGGGTTGGACGCGCTGCTGAACCCAAGGGCACCGGCGACCCCGATCCGGGTGTCGGTGGAGGTCGAGAAGTCGTGCGGTGTCAGTACGGCGAAGTCCGTACCGCCGACTGTGGTCGTACCGTCGGCGGCGACCGCAGCCAGGTCGGTCTGGTACCAGCCGGGCGTACTGATCGACAACGGGAGTTGGCCGTTCAGTGCGGCAGCTACTGCGGAGCCTTTGGCCACCTCGGTGCCGCCGGCGTCGCGGACCGTCCAGTTGACGGTCGTGGCATCGGTAGTGAAGCCCAGCTTCACCTGCTGCCCGACGGTGAAGGCGTTGCCGACCGTGGTCGGCGTGATGGTCAGGGTCGGCGCCGCGGTGGTTGCGGCGCGGGCAGGTGACTGGAGTACGGCGGCCAGCAGCAAACCGGCCGTGAGAAGACTGACTGCGCCGGAGCGGCGACGGGTCATGAAATTTCTCCTCCCTGAAAGCGAAAGCGGTTTCGCAGATCACACCCTGATACGCCGCCGACGCCCTGTCAACGCCTCGGAGCTGACTACGATGGGCAGATGGCCGACCAGGTGATCACGCTGTCCGATGTGGCCGCCGCGGCCGGAGTCTCGCTGTCCACGGCGTCCAAGGCGCTCAACGGCACGGACCGGATCTCCGAGGCCACCCGGGAGCACGTGCGGCTGACAGCGGACCGGCTCGGCTTCCGGCACAACGCGCTGGCGCGCTCGTTCGCCCGCGGCCGCAGCCAGACCATCGGGGTCCTCACGCACCGCGCGTCGAACCCGTTCACCCGCGTGGTGCTGGCCACGGCCGCGACCGAGCTCGGCGCCAAGGAGCAGGCCATCCTGCTGTACGACGCGCGGATGGAGGAGCAGCACGACGTCACCGAGAGCATCCTGCAGCTGCGCGCCCGCCGGATCGACGGCGTGATCGTGATCGGCACCAGTACGTCGTTCCGCACCCCGTCGCTCAGCAGCCGGTTCGACGTACCGGTGATCAACGCGTTCACGCTCCCCGAGGATCCGCAGGACACCACGATCACCGCCGACGACCACGCGATCGGCCGGCTCGCGATCAGTCATCTGCTGTCGAGCGGCCGCCAGCGGATCGCGCACATCACCGCGGAGACCCACGACATCGCCGCGCAAGGGCGGGCCGAGGGCGCCGCCGAGCTCCTCGTCGACGCCGGCCTGGACTGGGCAGCACCGGTCCGCTTCGGGCGCTGGCGCGAGGAGTGGGGCGAGCAGGCCGCGACCGAACTGCTGGCCGAGGTGCCCGACCTGGACGCGATCTTCTGCGGCAGCGACGCGATCGGCCGTGGTGTGGAACGCGTCGTCCGGGCCGCCGGCCGCCAGGTGCCCGATGACGTCGCGCTGGTCGGCGTCGACAACTGGGAGAGCCTGATGCACGACCAGCGCGGCACCCGGCACCTGACCACGATCGACGTCGGCCTCGAGGAGATCGGCCGCCTGGTCGCCAACCGGCTCCTGGAGGGCGACCTGCAGCCCGGTGTCGAGTACGTGGAGCCTCACCTGGTCATCGCGGACACCGCCTGATCGTGGATCGAGTGCTCCGGGGTGAAGCCCAGGAGTTCCCGTGCTCGGCTGGTGTCGACCAACGACCCACGTCCTTGCACGGCTTGCCGCAGTGGCACGTCAGGTGCGTACTTGCGCAACAGCTCGTCGGTCTGCCGGTCGATGAGGATGTCGTCGGCCGCGAGTCCCACGACATGCGCTCCGGGTACAGGTGACTCGAGCGCGGCGATGATCGCGCGTACGCCGTCTCGCAGGTCCAGGTACGCCCAGCCCTCCCGCGCCATGATCGACGGGTCGCGCTCGGCCGTCGCAGCGAACCTGAGCAGCTCGTCGCGAGTCTTCACCAGCGGGAAGCGCAGTGCGATCACATCGGTCCCCCACCGCCGCCAGGCCATTCGGGCGCTCTGCTCGTCGACGCTCTTGGACAACGAGTACGCGTCGGCGATGTCGGCCTCCACCTCCTCGTCCAGCGGGTAGTACGCCGGCTCCACGTCGTTCACGTTCATCGGTACGCCGAACGCGTTGATGCTGCTGGCTATGACAGCACGACGTACCTGCCGCTGTCCTGCCTGCGCCAGCACGTTGAACGTCGCCGCCACGTTGTTCTCGAACACCTCCTCCGGCGCACCCAGGCTGGGATGCGGGATGGCGGCCAGGTGCAGTACGGCGTCCACACCGTCGACTGCGGCGCTCACATCCGTCGCTGAACGTGCGTCGCCGACCAGTGCACGGTTGGCCGTACTCGCATGGTCGTAGCGCAGCGAGAGACCGGTGACGTCGTACCCGGCCGCCTGCAGGCCACTGACCGCGGCACGGCCGATCGATCCGTCTGCACCGGTGACGAGAACCCGGTTCACGCCTTGATTCCCCCAGACAGACCCACGCCACGCAGAAAGGCTCGTTGGAAGACCAGGAACAACAGGACCGGGATCAGCAGGGCCAGGAACAGGCCTGCCAACTGGATGTTGAGCTCCGTCACCTTGGCGATCTTCGGCAACGCCACCGAGACCGGTTGCAGATCCGGGTTCGTCAGCACCAGCAGGGGCCACAGGTAGTCCTTCCACGAGGAGATGATGCTGAGCAGCACGACCACGCCGAGGATCGGCCGCGACAGCGGGAGTACGAGGGACGTGAACACCCGGATCGACCCGGCGCCGTCGATCCGTGCCGCTTCGAAGTACTCCCGCGGGATGCTGTCGAAGAAGCGCTTCACGATCAGTACGTTGAACGCACTGGCCGCGGGTGGCAGCCATACCGCCCAGAACGTGTTGGTCAGGTTGGCGTGCACGAGCGGCACTTTCAGTACGGTCAGGTACAGCGGGACGAGTGAGACGATGTGCGGCACGAACAGCGTCGCCAGGATCGCTGCGGACAGTACGAAACCCCAGCGCGGCCGTAGCACGCTCAGCACGTAGCCGGCCGTCGTACAGACGACGCCAGTGTGG
>DASSDE010000094.1:0-4882 GCA_035697365.1 Kribbella sp.
CCCCACCCAACTCGTCACCCGAACCATCACCCTCGACCAAACCCCCACCGCCCTCACCGCCCTCACCAACGGCACCCCACCCGGCGTCACCATCATCAAGCCATAACAGTCGCTCTGGCCCCCTCCACCGCGCCCATGCAATGGTCAACTCCCACCAAGCAGCCGATGAGCCTGATGCCGGTTGTTGGTGGACGGCACGACCTTGGCGAGGAGCGGTGCGGGGTGGCGAGGGGGGCTGTGCGGTTCTTCAGTGAGGCTTTGTGCGGGTAGACACGTGACACGAGCTACAGGCGGATGAGGTAGACCGTGGGTGGGCGGCCGGTGCGGCCGTGTTGCTGGGTGCCGGTGGGGGCGGCGAGGCCGGCGCGTTCGAGGCGCTTCAGCACGCGGCGGGCGGTACGGAGCTGGACGGCCAGGTGGTCCGCAACGTCCTGGGTGGTGAGGCCGTCGGGGAGGGCGGCGGTCAGCTCGCGCATGCGGGCGAGGGTCTGGGTGTTGAGGCCGACCCGGCGCGCGAGCAGCGGGAGGCTCTCGGTGCCGCGTGGGCCGGCCGGTTGGTCGCCGGACGGTTCGATGACGATCTCGACATCGTCGGACATCGAGACGACGCCGGCGACGGAGCCGATCGAGGCGGCGCGTCCCACGGCCCGCCGGGCGAGCGCCTCGGCTTCGGCTGCCGTACGGCCGATGCCGAAACCGACGTACGCCGTGCTGTGCCGCGCCGCCAGGTGGTCGAGCAGAGGCATCCGGGCGAACTGCTCCGTGGCCTGCTCCAGCAGGCCGCGGGTGGTGACGACCAGGTGCCGGCCGTCCGGGAGCGCCGCCAGGCTGCCGCCGAGTGTGATCAGGTCCGCGGCGAGCGCGTCGTCCGGCTCGGGAAGGTCGATGATGCCGAGCGCGACCTGGGCGTCGCCGACGTGCTGGCCGGTGGTGGTGAGGATCAACGCCTGCAGCGTCGAGCGGATCGAGTACCGCGACGGGGCCAGCCGGACCGAGGGCATCTCGTTCTCGATCAGGTGGAACGCCGAACCCAGGCAGCTGATCGCGACCAGCGCGCCGTGCTTCTCGCGTGCGGTCCGGTGGAACTCGACGATGTCGTCCGAGGTCAGCCCCGGCCGGTACGGCAGTACGTGGATCTGGTCGGTCGGCAGCTTCGCCTCGATCAGCGTCTCCAGCACCTCGGACCGCCGGAGCGTGTCGATCGAGAACTGGGTGACGTTGTGCCCGAGCCGGAGCAGTTCGACCAGCGCCCGCAGCAGGGTCGCGCCGTCGTACGAGACGTACATCGCCGGCCGGTCGATCGCGCCGGCCTCGGTGGCGATCGTGTACGGAACGACGCCGGTGAACAGGAACGCGTCGACGCTCGAGTGCGCCTGCTCGACGAGACCGACGGCCTCGGTCTCGTGCCGGTACGGCAGCGCGACCAGCGTGGTGCCGCTCGGTGCGCCGACCACGATCACCCGCTGCACCAGGTCCTCGGGACCGACCACTCCGACCGCGAGCGCCATCAGTCCACCGAGCCCGGAACTGAGCAGATCCTCACGGCAGTCCTCCGACGACGACTTCTGGTCCGGCCCTCAAGTCGCACAATAGCGCAGCAGGGTCCGAGATCTTGACGTTTCGGTCGTGCCCTCCTAGTTTCGGTCAAGACCACAATTGCCGCCACCCCCTGAGGCGGGTCCAGGGAGCGTCGGTGTGGTGGAGCGAAGGAGGGAGCGCCCCACCTCACTGCTCCAGTGGTCAGTGCAGTTCCTCCAGGCAGCGGATCACGAGATCCCGTTCGCCCGGAGGCAGCTCCGGCCCGTACGGGTCGTGGGCGGCCACGGCCGGAATCAGGCCCTCCCACTCGGCCGCCCAGAGCATGCGCTGCACGTAGCCCTCGATCGGCGCGTAGAACGTCGCGGCCGCGAACCGGTCCAGCCGGTCCGACGCTGTCAGGAACTCCGAGTGCTCGCCGGCCGTCCAGGCACGCAGTACGGCGGCCGACAACTCGACCTGTGCTGACGCAATCCCGACGAGTGCCGTGTCGGCGCCCCACATGAACGACGGCCCGTACATCCGGTCCTCGCCGGTGATCAGCAGCTTCCCGGTGCCACGCCCGGCCCAAATGGCGTCCTGGCACCCGATCGCCCGGTCCAGCGTCGCGGTCTTCACTCCGAGCATCGCGTCCAGCGAGAGCAGGTCGCGGATCAGTTCAGGTGGGTACGGGTACCCGCCGGCCTCGCCGTGGAGGTAGAACCCGACCAGCGGCAGCCCGCTCTCCGCCGCGACCCGCTCATGCAAGGCGACCGCCTGAGCGTGCCCGTCCGGCAGTTCGCCGAGCGCTGCTAGGGGATAGACCATCACCGCGTCGGCTCCGCCGGCGGCCGCGGCGCGTGCCATCTCCACGGTCGCATCCGCTGCCTCCTGGAGCGTGTGCGCCGGCGAGGACTTCGGTACGCCGACACCGGCCACGATCGGAAGGTCGGTCGCGGACCGCCACGTCTCGAGCACCTTCACGCGGTCACCGGGCGACAGGTACAGCCCGCGCCCCGTGTGGGCCCACACCGCGACCCCGCCGACCGCGTGCCGGGTCAGCGTGACGGCGTACGCGGACAGCGCGTCGTACGCGATGACCCCGTCGGTGTCCATCGGGGTGACGACGGCCGGGAGCAGTGTGCCGCGGAGCCGTTCGACGAGTGGATGCATCGGATGCCTCTCAGATGTCGTGGCCGAGACCGGGGCCCTGGGGTACGTCGATCCAGCCGTCGCAGTCGGCGAACACCGTCGGGGCCAGCGGGTCCTCGTCGACCATCAGCGGCCCGACCAGGTCCGCCGCGACGGTCGCACCGGGGACGGCGGCGGCCAGGTGGACGGCGGCCAGCGTCGCCACGCCCAGCTCCGGCATCGAGCCTACCTTCACCGCGAGTCCGGCGGCCTCGGCGACGGCGGCGATCTGCAGCGCCCGGTGCAGCCCGCCGACCTTGAGGATCTTGATGTTCAGTACGTCGGCGGCGCCGCGGCGCGCGATCTCCAGCGCGTCGTGCAGCGAGTGCATGCTCTCGTCGACCATCACCCGGACGTCGAGGCGGTCCCGGAGCCGGACCAGCCCGGCGAGGTCCCAGCGCGGCAGTGGCTGCTCCAGCAGGGTGAGGCCCGCGGTGCTCATCTTCGCCAGGTACGGCAGGGCTGTGGTGGCGTCGTACCCCTCGTTGGCGTCCAGGCAGAGCTCGGCGTCGGCGGGGATCGCGGCGCGGACCGCACGGATCAGCTCGAGGTCCTTGGCCGGATCGTGGCCGCCCTTGACCTTCAGGTGCATGAACCCGCGGTCGGCGTACTCCGCGGCCTCGGCGGCCATCTCGTCGAGCGTCCCGAGGCCGACCACCCAGGTCGTCTGCACACGCTCGCGGACGCTGCCGCCGAGCAGCGCGTGCACCGGCCAGCCGCTGAGCCGCCCGGCCAGGTCGAAGAGCGCGATGTCGAGGCCGGACTTGGCGACCTGCTGGCCGCGCAGGACGCCGTCCATCACGACGTGCGCACCGGCCCGATCGAGCGGATCGCGGCCGATCAGCGCCGGGGCGAGATGCTCCTCGATCGCCGCCTGGACGCCGGCCAGCGTCTCACCGGTGTACGCGGTCATCGGGGACGTCTCGCCGATCCCGACGGCGCCGTCCGCGGTGTGTACCTCGACGACCAGGCTGATCAGCTCGTTGCTCACGCCGCTGCTGATCTGGAACGGCCGCCGGTACCGCGCACTCACCACCCGGGTCTTGACAGCACTGATCGGCGCAACCGTTCCCCCGTCCGGCAACCCCGCCGGTTCTGCTGCAAGACTCATAACCGGCTCCTAGGGGTCGCAATTCGGTCGAAAAGCATTTACGGTCAAGACCGTAAATACCGCGAGCGCTCCCTGTCAACGGAAGGTGGCACCCCGATGCGGCTGGGTCTGTATCTGAACCTCTACGGCACCCCGGACGAGCGGCCGCAACTGGCGGACGCCGTCGAGCAGGCGAAGCTGGCCGAACAGGCCGGGTTCGAGTGGGTCGTGCTCGGCGAACGGCACCTGCACCGGCCCGGGTACCACGAGATCCTCACGTCGCTGACCTGGCTGGCCGCGCACACGGAGCGGATCGGGATCGCGACGGCCGGGATCGTCGCCCCGCTGTACGACCCGGTCGTGCTCGCGGAGACGCTGGCACACCTGGACGTACTGTCCGGCGGGCGGGTGACGGCCGGGTTCGTGCTCGGCTACCGGCCGGAGGAGTTCGCGCTGTACGGCGTGACGCAGTCGGAGCGGGTCGCGCGGTTCGAGGAGGGGCTGGAGATCCTTACCCGGCTGTGGACGACCGACGAGGTCACGTACGACGGGAAGTTCACCAGCATCCAGGACGCGTACCTGTCGCCGCGTCCGGTGCAGTCGCCACGTCCGCGGATCTGGAACGGCGGGCGGGTGTCCGCGGTACTGGAGCGTACGGCGCGGATGTGTGACGGCTGGACCACGTCCTTCAACGAGCTCGACGCGGACCTGCCCGCGAAGATCGCGGAGTACCTGGCGTACCCCCGCGGCGCGGAGTCGCTCGGCCAGGAGGTCATCCTGTGCCGCGAGGGGTACTGCGCTCCGACCTCCCAGGACGCCCGTCGGGCGCTGGAGGAGCCGCTGCGGGACCTGTACGACGCCTACACCGGCTGGAAGCGCACGTCGACGGACGCGGCCCGCTACACCCAGGGCTGGGACGACATCGTCGACCGGAGCGTGATCGGTTCCAAGGCCGAGTGCGCCGAGCGACTGGCGCACTACGAGCAGATGGGCGCCGACGGCATCATTCTGCGCATCCAGCCGCCCGGAATGCCCCAGGCCGACGTACTCAGCTCAATCGAAGCCTTCGGCGAACTGATCAACTAG
>DASSDE010000095.1:0-2909 GCA_035697365.1 Kribbella sp.
CGGATGCCCCACCTCGTACCGCTCGACGGCCGACCGCACGGCGGCCTCCTCGCCCTCATGCGCGAACTTCGGCGAGTGCACCCCCACAATCACCAGCGCATCGCCGTACTTCTCCTCCAACGGCCGCAACTCATCCAGCACGTGCAGGCAGTTGATACAGCAAAACGTCCAAAAATCGAGCAGCAGGAAACGGCCCCGGAAGTCGGCCAGCGCCAACTCCCGCCCACCGGTGTTCAACCACCCACGACCCCGCAGCTCAGGCGCACGCACATGCATGCCCCCATTGTCCGTCCTGGCTCAACCAGGCGGGTCAGCGCGGGAGGATCAGGGTGTCGGTGAGGAGTTTGGCGGTTTTGCGGAGGGTGGCTGGGGAGGAGGAGAGGTCGGTGGCGAGGGTGTAGGGGGTGAGGGTCTCGCCGGGGCCGACCAGGCGGTGCCGGTGGGCGATCAGCCAGACGATGGCGCGCGGCCAGGTGGAGAGGCGGGCCTTGGCGAGCAGGTCGGGGGCGTCGCGGACCAGGCGTTCGGCGATGTCGAACGCGTCCGGCGCGTACGCCGTACCGAGGGTCTCGGCGGCCATCAGCCAGGCGTGCGGGGCGAGCACCGACAGGGTGGCGGCCTGGTGGTTGTCGAGACCGCTGAGGTCCGGCTGCGGCGGGGACCCGAGGCCGGCCAGGGCCCGGTAAGCGTCTTCCAGGTCGTTGGTGCTGTCGTCCAGGAAGACCCGCTGGCCCGGCTTCGTACCGACCGGGTCGATCATCGCGGCGGCCTCCAGCGCGGGCTGCCAGACGTCGACGGCGTCGACGGCCTCCTCGATCGTGTCCAGCGGCAACTGCGTCCGGTCGCCGGCGAACTCGAGCCAGGCCTTCACCACGGCCGGGACCGCGTCGAAGTAGGTGCTGTCGGCAAGCACCTTGCGGGGCAGCCAGTGCGCCAGGAAGAGCTCGACCAGCACCCCGCTGACCCGGAGCGGACCGCCGACGGTGTGGTCGACCGCGTGGTCGACCCAGAGCCGGACGATGTCTTGGGCATCGTGGGGAAGGCCAACGGCGAACCGCGACTCGAGGAACTCCTCGACCAACTGCTCGCGCTGCCGCGGCGAGAGCAGCGGCCGCATCGGCGGGCGGACCGGGCGCTCCGGCATCTGGGTCAGCCGGTTCACCAGCAGGCCGGTGAAGAACTCGAAATCCTCGCTGACCGGCGGATCGTCGTAATCCCGGGTCTCGCCGAGCGCCTGCAGGATGATCCCGGCCGCGATCGGCGGGCGCACGGTCCGGATGGTCACCCGGCCGCCGCGCTCGTACGCCTCCAGGACACGGTCGACCGGCGGGCCGACGAAGACGTCCTTGATGATCGCGCCGACGTTGTTGTCGATGAACACCACCACGGTGTGCGGATGATGCTCGTCGTAGTAGTCCAGGACGACGCTCAGCCCGTCGCCGGTGATGTCCTCGGAGACGATCGCGCTGGTCAGCCGGAACCCGGCGATCCGCGTGACCCACTCCGGCACTTCGTCCTGCGTCCGCAGGCGGGAGAGGTGGGCCCGCTGCAGCGGCAGCCGCCCGGCCGGGCCGACCGTCCGCGCCAGGCTGGTGAGCAGCACGAAGGACTCCAGATCACGGCGCTCACCGAGCACCCGGGCTGCGTCGGCCCAGAAGAACCGTTCCACCTCTCCGATCTCGTCCGGACGCCCGGCCGGCCACAGCTGGTCGGCGAGCATCGCCGCCGAGCGGGCCACGGACGCCTCGGCGATCACCGGGTGCAGCGCGGCCGGCACGGAGGCCAGGTCGAGGGCAAGCGTTTCCAGCAGGGTCTCCAGCACAGCGACGCTCGGCGTGGTGTCGACATCGACACCCGCCGCCGGCGCGTAGGGCTCGCCGGGCTCCGAACCGACGAGCCGCAAATGGCTGCGCCGTCCGTCCCGTCCACGAGGAGACTTGGTCACCTCCGTGAGATTACCGTCCGGAGCCAGTTCCCCGCAGTCCAGACCGCGTGCCCTGTGGACAACTCTACTTTTGGCCTCGCCTTCGGCTCGGCGTGGTCCTGGGGCTTTGCTCCCGTTCTTCCCTCGTCGCTTCGGTCGCTTCGCTCCCTGCGCTCCTCAGTCCAGAACGGGAGGCCCCAGGACCACCTGGATCGCCCTGCCGTCAGCCCTTCAATGCGCCTGCCATCAGGCCTCCGATGAACCAGCGGCCGAGGAGGATGTAGACGATCAGCGTGGGGAAGCTCGTGATCAGGGCGCCGGCCATGCTGGCGGCGTAGTCGACCTTCTGGCCGCCCGCGAGGGCCGCCAGGCCCAGGGTGACCGGGCCGTTGTTCTGCTGGGTGAGGAACAACGCGAACAGGAAGTCGTTCCAGACCGAGGTGAACTGCCAGATCAGCGTTACCACGAACCCGGAGATCGAGATCGGCAGGATGATCCGCAGGTACGTCTGCACCAGCCCGGCCCCGTCCACCCGGGCCGACTCGATGATCTCGTTCGGCACGATGGTGGCGTAGTAGTTCCGGAAGATCAGCGTGCAGATCGGGATGCCGTAGATGCAGTGCGCGACGATCAGCGTCGGCACGCCCCGGGTGACGTCCAGCTCGGTGAAGGTCGTCCGCAGCGGCAGCATCACCGCCTGGTAGGGGATGAACATCCCGAACAGGATGAACGCGAACACGATGTTCGCGCCCGGGAACCGCCAGCGGGCCAGGACGAACCCGTTCATCGACCCGATCAGCGACGAGATGATCGCCGCCGGGATCGCCAGCGACAGCGACCGGATCATGTACGGCTGGAGCACGTCCCACGCCTTGCGCCACGGCTCCAGCGTCCATTCCTTCGGAAGGTTCCACTGCGAGGCGGCCGTGGTGTCCCCGGAGGTCTTGAAGCTGGTGATCAGTACGACGTAAACCGGGATCAGCAC
>DASSDE010000096.1:0-7746 GCA_035697365.1 Kribbella sp.
GCCGCGATCGCGTTCACGTTGGTGAGCCCGAGCGCGTTCTCGATCTGCGCCTCGATGCCGATCCGGCCCGGCTCGTACCCGTGCACCTTCTCCAGCTGGGTGAGCAGCAGGTCGAGCGCGACCACCTGCTCGGCGGTCTGCACCTTCGGCAGCATGATGCAGTCGAGGTTCGCGCCGGCGCCGCCGACCACCTCGATCACGTCGGCGTACGTCCACTCGGTGGTCCAGTCGTTCACCCGGACGACCCGTAGCTTGCGGCCCCAACCACCCTCGTTGAGCGCGGCGACGATGTTCTTCCGGGCATCCGGCTTGGCGATCGGCGCGACCGAGTCCTCGAGGTCCAGGAACACCTGGTCGGCGTCCAGCCCCTTGGCCTTCGCCAGGAACCGTGGGTTCGACCCGGGCGTGGCCAAACACGACCGCCTGCTCCGCAAACCCTTGTCCGTCACCTTGTCCACCACGGCCGACCTCCGCTCGGTTACCCACCGGTCACCGGCAGCGTACGGTGAAACGCGTCCGGACTGCCCGGTGACATCGCTCACTGTGTCAGGCTTTGTGACACCCTGGGGCGGTGGACACCGAGCAAGCTGTGACGGAGATCGCGACCGTCATGAAGAAGGCCGGCCTGGTCTGGCTGGCCTGGGACGGCCGGCGACCGGCTCCCGCGTGGTTCGCGAACGTCGACGGCCAGTACGTCGTACTGGCCGACTCGGCCGACAGTGCGGAGCAGCCGCTCCCCGGACTCGCCACAGCGTCCTCGGTCAACGTGGTCGTACCAACGAAGCCCGCAACGAGCCGCCTGGCGGGCTGGAAAGCCACGGTGCGGCGGCTGGAACCAGGCACCGAAGAGTGGACAGCAGCCGCGCAGGTGCTACGTACGGAGCGCCTCAACGCAGCCGAGCTGGACACGCAGTTGGAGCGCTGGAAGACCCAGGCAGACCTCCTGGTCCTCGAGCCGACCGGTGACCTCACTGAGACGCCAGGGCGCTATGACGACACGCCACGGGCCGAGGCTCCGGTACCAACCAGAGCCACAACCCGCGGCAAGCCTCCAACCACCCTGCACCGCCCTGTCCGCCGCCGCCCGAAGCTCAGCTAGCGCAGTCCGAACGCTCTCTGGACGGTCTGGCTGATGCTATTGCCTGCATCGTCGTGCGCGGTCGCCCGCAGGCTCACGTACTCGGCTGACCTGGGCGCATCCAGCTTGGCCCGCCAGCCCGCCTTGAACCGTTGCAGCTTCACCGGCTTCCAGGTGGCGCCGTCGTCGTACGAGAACTCCACCGTCGCCGCCTTGACGGCACCGGTGCCGACGGCCCCCGGCAGCTGCGACGCACTCACCACGAGATCGGTATGCCGCTTGGCCCGGCCGGACAGGTCGGTTCCGATCGAGTAGTCGAGCTGCAGCAACGGCAGCGTCTCCAGCCGCTCGAACGACGCCTGCCCCGAGCTGAACCCCCACTCGGTGTGGGTGCTGGGCGAGTACGGCCGGTCCGGCAGCGCCCGTTTGGTGTCGACGACGAGCCGGTACGGCAGCCGTTCCGGAGCAACCTCCACCGACAGCGCGTCAGCGCCCTCACCGACCAGCGTGTCGCCCTGGTAGAACCTGGACGTCACCGACGCGCCGACGTCGTACACGACCCCTTGATGCGCACCAGAGTCGGCGAACCCCGGCAGGCTGAAGATGGACATGATGTCACCCGTACGCGACGGTGGCGTAGACAACGCACTGTCGCTCAACAGCCGCGGCCGCTGGATGCCGGCGAACCACGTGTCCCTCGTAGTGCTACCTGCTCGGTACGACAAGGACGAGCTCTGCTCGGTCAGGTCAGGTACCGCGGCCATACTCAGCCACTGCACCTTCGGTGAGGCCGTCACGAACACCGTGTGGTCGCCCTGCGCCGGCACCGGGGTTGCCGTTGCGCCCACAGCCGTCACGAGGTCCGGCGACAGGTCGAAACGGACGTCGAGCGCTTCACCGGGCTTGGTGTCCCGGAGCGACTCGTCGATCCGCGCCAGGTCACGTGCACCCGGCCGGTACGCCGGATCCTTCGGCACCGCACCCGCATGGTGCTGGACGAGGTCGTACAGGTAGTCCGGGTACGGATGCGACTCGAGCCTCAGCAGCATCGGCCGGTGTGCCAGCAGCTGTTTGGCCTGGTCCGTGTTCAGCGACGCCACCGGCAGTGTCGGCGCCTCCTCCTGCGGCAGGTCGGCCCACGCGTCCAGCGGTCCGTAGCCGTCGTTCAGGATCAGCAACAGCTTCGCACCGGCCTTGGCAGCGGCCGCGGCCTGCTCCGTCGGCGGTACGGCATCGTTGCGCTGGGCCACCACGATCTTGCCGCGGACGTCGTACTTCGCCGGATCCGACCCGACGTACACGACCGGAGACAGACCGATACCTTCCGGCAGCTTCGGCGACCAGCTCTGGACGACGCTGTCGAACGATCCGATTGTCAGTGCGGGCTGCACCTGCCGCCAGCGCGTGGCGAACGTGTAGGAGCCCTGTGTCACCTTGGGAGACGGCGTCGCCCAGAGGGAGTCGTAGATCCACCACTCCAGCTGATAGGAGTCGACGAAACGATGCAGGTCGGCGTAGCTGCGGTACTGGTCGACTCGTACGTACGTGTTCTGGCTGGGCCGTGGTGTAACAGCTGCCACCTTGCGGAGACCAGCTGCGTCGAAGGTCACCGTCCGGTCCTGGTTGACGTCCAGCTCAGGCTGGCTGATCACAGCCCGCCCCAGCGAGTGCGGGCCGTCCAGCCCCGGCACGTCGGCGTACATCCACCCGGCGTACGTACTCGGGCGAACGCTGACGTCCAGGCTGCCGTTCACCTCATACACCTGCGGTACGACGTCTCGTTTGATGTCCTTGAGTACGACGACACCGGACAGCGGCGCACCGTGCGGGTCCTTGGCGCGCAGCGACAGCTTGACGCGCTGACTCTGCTTGCTGACACCGATGCTGGTGTGTGCGACCGCTGCTCCACTCGTATCCGTTGCCGTCAGCATCGAGCTGTAGCCGGCATCATCGGCAGCCAGATCCAGATGACTCACCACACCGACAGCCGCCGTACCGTGTGCCGGCACCGTCACCTGAGAAGTTGTCAGGGTGAACAGACCAGCCGGAATGCCCTGGTTCTTCAGAGCCAGATTCAACGTCACCGGCTCAGCACCGCTGTTGGTGTAGGTAACGTCCTTCTGCACCAGTCCGCTCGCCGGGTACGGCCACTTGACCGCTGCGAGTGCAGAACCGGTCGAGTACACCGTGCTGCGCACAGCAGCCGCCACGTCCAACCGGCCAGTACCTGCTGCGAACGGGCTGTACTGCACCGTCGGCTTGGTCGTGCTGACCAAGGCATCCTTCAACTGCTGCCCGGTCCAGTCGGGGTGTACATGCGCCAGCAACGCCGCCGCACCGGCCACGTGCGGCGTCGCCATCGAGGTACCGCTCATGGCGACGTACGACCCCTCACCCTCCGGCGAGTACTGCGACCGTGCGGCGAGCACGTCGACGCCCGGAGCCGTCAGGTCGGGCTTGAGACCGCTGTCACCGAGGCGCGGACCGCGGCTGGAGAACACGGCCAACCGGTCGTTCCCGTCGACAGCACCGACTGTGAGCGCAGCGTCGGCAGCGCCTGGTGCCGAGACGCTGTACGGGTCCGGGCCAGAGTTGCCGGCCGCGATGACGAACAGCGCGCCGGTCTCCGCGCTCAGCTCGTTCACTGCCTGGCTCATCGGGTCTGTGCCGTCGGTCGGACCGGAGCCGAGGCTCATGCTGATCACCTTGGCGTGCTGATCGCGCGCGGCCCACTCCATGCCCGCAAGGATCCAGGAGTCCTGGCCGTCGCCGTCGTTGTTCAGCACCTTGCCGATGTGCAGGCCGGCGCCGGGCGCGACACCGCGCTCCTTGCCACCGGACGCGGCGCCCGTACCGGCGATCGTCGAGGCGACGTGCGTCCCGTGACCGTTGCGGTCGGTGACGTCCTGGTCCGGTACGAAGCTCTCCGAGGCGACGATCCGTCCGCCGAAGTCCGGGTGCGCCGCGTCGATACCGGTGTCCAGTACGGCGACGTCCACGCCCTGCCCGGTGTTGCCGCCCTGCCACACCTCCGGCGCACCGATCTGCGCGGTCGTGTCGGACAGCGCGGCCTTCACCTTGCCGTCGAGCCAGACCTTGGCGACCGACCGGCCGGCTGTGAACGACGACCAGAACGAGGCGGCGCGGTCGTGGTCCGCGGTCAGCGCCGCCCCCTTGATGCTGCTGAGTGCGAGCGTCTGCCGCGCACCCGCGAGAGGCACCTGCTTGCGGCCCGGTACGTACGACACGATCAGCGGTGTGCCGTTGCTGTGCGCGTCGTCATACCCGTCGGCGACGAGCTGGGTGACGTTGAACAGGCGTTCGTCGAGCACGCCGGACGCCAGATAGGACATCGCCGCGTCCGGGTAGACGTACAGGTCGTTGCCGACGGCCATGATGTGGGCGCCGGCCGGCGTGCCGTTGGGCTTGCGGACGGTCGCGGTCGGGTGGCCGGCGACGGTGGTGACGGTGACCTTGTCACCGGTGATCAGGGTGACGGTGCGCGGCGGAGACGTACTGACGGGCGGCTGAGCCGCCTGCGCAGCCGGCACAGTGACGGCGGCGAGCGCCAGCACCGCCGCGCCGAGGGCGGTCAGCCCACGGCGGTACGAGGAGGGGAAGGGCACGGAAGCTCCAAGCTCGGGGGGAGTCCAACGATCTCCGAATTACATGTGGCTCCCGTGCCCTGCTGCTATGGATCTGGCTGGCGCAAACGGGTCACGACCAATCCGGTCACAGCCAGCCTCGGTCGCGGGCGTGCCAGCCGAGTTGGAGGCGGGAGCGTGAGTGGGTTTGTTCCATCAACTGTTGGACTCTGCGGGCCACTGTGCGGCGGCTGATGCCCAGCCGGGCGCCTGCTGCATCGTCGGTCAGTCCTGCGACCAGCAGTGACAACAGGTGCCTGTCCTCGGCGGACATCGCCTCCTCCGCCTGCAGCTCGTCGGAGTCGGTCACGGACAGCGGGCTGGCCCTGTTCCACACCGTCTCGAACAGCGCGACCAGTGCGTCCAGCAGACTGCACGGGTGCACCAGCAGCGCCGCGTCCTGTGCGGGCGTCGCCCAGTCCAGTGGGAGCAGGGCCAGTTCACGGTCTGCGATCGCCAGTTTGGTCGGCAGTACGTCGGCGATGCGGGCCCGCTCCCCCGCCCGGACGTGGCTGACTGCACTGGCTGCCAGCACCGGGTCGGCAAGGGCCGAGTTGTCGTACACCACTCGGTACGCCACACCAGCTCCCTGCCGGGCCAGCTGCGTACTGTTCACCTCAGCTGAGGCGACGTACGGCGGCGCGACCAGCTCGCGCATCTCGGCACGGGCGGTCCGCTGCACCCGGTCGAACGCCAGCCCGACCGCCGTCTCACCGGAGACGATCTCAATCAGCTCCTCGGTCCGTCGGGCGCCGCTCTGCCGGCTTGCCTCGGCCGCCAGTCGGTACGCCGCCTTGCGGATCCGCTCGAACTCTTCCTCCTGCCGCAGGATCAGGTGCTCCACGGCCAGCTCCGGCGGCACCGGGACGATCAGCTCGCCCGGCGCCGGCGTCCGGTGCACGAAACCCTCCGCCAGCAGTACGCCGACCGTCCGCTCCACGTCCGGCACGGACAGCCCGAGCCGCTTGGCGAGGTCGTCCAGCGACGCCCCGCCCCGGCGGACCAGCTCCAGGTACGCCGTCTCCTCGTCCACGCCCAGTCCGGTGGATCCCAGCATCCCCACCCCACTCCGATCTCGCCCGAGGAGCAAAAGTCTACGAAGCGTCCTCAGCCGGGACGCCCGCTCGCCGGGTTAGCCTTCGAGCATGAGCGGATCACCGTCGCGGGTTTATGTCGCCCGGCTGGCCGGTCTGCCGGTGTACGACCCGAACGGGGACCAGGTCGGCAAGGTCCGGGACGTGGTCGCCATGCTGCGCCAGGGCGACCAGCCGCCGCGTGTCCTCGGGCTGGTCGTCGAGGTGTTCACCCGGCGCCGCATCTTCCTGCCGATGACCAGGGTCACCTCGGTCGACGTCGGCCACGTCATCACGACCGGCCTGCTCAACATGCGCCGTTTCGAGCAGCGAGCGACGGAGGTGCTCGTACTGGGCGAGATGCTCGACCGGACCGTCACGCTGGCCGACACGGGCGGCACGGCGGTCGTGTTCGACATGGCCATGGAGCAGTGGCGGACCCGCGACTGGCTGCTGACCAAGGTGGCCGTGCGGGAGGGTTCCAAACGGTTCCGCCGGCGCGGTCAGACCCATGTCCTCGACTGGACCGACGTCAGCGGGTTCACCCAGGTCGAGGAGGGACAGGGCGCGACGCACATCCTCGCCGCCTTCGACTCTATGCGTGCGGCCGACCTCGCCGGCGTACTGCACGACCTGTCCGCCAAGCGACGCAAGGAGATCGCAGCTGCGCTGGACGACGAGCGGCTGGCCGACGTACTCGAGGAGCTGCCCGAAGACATCCAGGTCGAGATCCTGGCCGGTCTGGACACCGAACGCGCTGCCGACGTACTGGAGGAGATGTCCCCCGACGACGCGGCCGACCTGATCGCGGAGCTGCCTACCGAGACGGCCGAGCGGCTGCTGACGCTCATGGAGCCAGAGGAAGCAGAGGACGTACGGCGGCTGCTCACGTACGAGGAGCACACCGCCGGCGGTCTGATGACGTCGGAGCCCGTCATCCTGCCCGTGGACGCCACGGTGGCCGATGCGCTGGCGCACGTACGCAACGCGGACCTGAGCCCCGCACTGGCCGCGATGATCTACGTCTGCCGTCCCCCGCTGGAGACGCCGACCGGACGATTCATCGGCATCGGCCACATCCAGCGGCTGCTCCGCGAACCCCCGTCCGAGCTGGTGTCTGCCGTACTGGACACCGACCTCGACGGGCTGCGGCCGGACGACAGCCTGCAGACGGTCAGCAAGTACCTGGCGACGTACAACCTGGTCGCGGCACCGGTGCTCGACGACGAGGGCCGGCTGATCGGTGCGGTCACCGTCGACGACGTACTCGACCACCTGCTCCCCGACGACTGGCGCGAGCACGACCACCCTGACCAGCCCGACACGCCGCAGGAGGTGGCCCACGATGCCCCGTGACGACCGCAGGATGCCGCGCGGGACCTCCCGGCTCGACGTACCACGGGACTGGCGGCGGACGTTCGTACCGCGGCCGTCGTACGACGCGGACGCGTTCGGCCGGCTGTCCGAGCGGATCGCGCGGTTCCTCGGTACCGGGCAGTTCCTGGTCTACATGACCGTGACGATCCTGTTCTGGATCGGCTGGAACATCTTCGCGCCGGAGAGCGTGCGCTTCGACCAGTACCCGTTCATCTTCCTCACGCTCGCACTCAGCCTGCAGGCGTCGTACGCCGCGCCCCTGATCCTGCTCGCGCAGAACCGCCAGGAGGCCCGCGACCGGGTGCAGTACGACCGCGACCGGGCCGTCGACGCCCGGACGCGCGCGGACATGGAGTTCCTGGCCCGCGAGATGGCGTCGCTGCGGATGGCGGTCGGCGAGGTCGCCACCCGGGACTTCCTGCGCTCCGAGTTGCGCTCGCTGCTCGCCGACCTCGACACGCGCGAGGACGACCGGGTTTGACCCCGCGCTAGGCTCACTATCAGGTGAGGAAGAAGGACGTGGGATGAAGACTCGATTCGCGCCCGACCGGGGGCTTTCCAGCCGGATGGTGAT
>DASSDE010000097.1:0-9534 GCA_035697365.1 Kribbella sp.
TGAGCGGCGTACTGATGAACTGCACCGGCTCCGGCGCGATCCGGCGCGGCGTCATCGTCTGCAGCGTGAACTCGCTCGCGTAGATGTGACCGCCGCCGTTGTCGCGAACGTCCACGATCAGCCCGTTCTGCGGCAACAGCGAGGCCAGCCGGACGAACTCGTCCCGGAACGCGACCGGGTCCGAGACACTGAACGTGAAGATCCGCAGATGCCCGAATCTCCCGGACGCCGTACTGACCTCGCGAGCGCGGAACACACCGGGCATTGTGGTCGGCAGGTCCGCGCCGCCGACTGCTGCGGGCGTGGCCAGCTCGGCGGAACTGCGGCCGCGTTCCAGTTCGACCACGTCACGGACGTACAGCACCTTCTTGGCGCGGGACTTCTCGTCGGAGTCGAGGTCGAGGCCCATCGACGCGGACGCCTCGCTGACCGCGTCCAGGTCGGTCATCGGCGGCAGGTTCGTGGTCACCTTCCACTGCTCGCGCAGTTCCTGACCGGAGCCGTCGAGGCCGACGTACGTGAGTGTGACCCAGTCCTCGTCGGGCGGCGCCTGGATGACCAGCGGCCGCAGCGTCAGTGATTCGAGGCCGCGGGCGAGGTTCGCGGCCTCGTTGCTGCCGGCGAAGCGCTCGCCGTTCAGCGCGACGGCCCGGGCGATCGGCGTACCGTTCCAGTGCGTCACCTCGGCACCGGGCCCGAACTGCGGAGCGTCGTAGCCGGTGACGGTCTGCGTGACGAGGTAGCGCTCGGCACCCGTCGCGTCGTAGCACTTCTCGATCATGAACGGCAGGTACGCGATCTTGCCCGCGAACGGTGCCGGCAGCAGGTAGTTGGTGTGCAGGTCGCGGACCGAGTTGACGATCGCCGACATCTGGCGGTGGAACATCCACTCGGCCTCCATCGTGGCCGGCGTCTGGCGCTCCATCCGCGCCCGCATCACGCGCAGCCGCTGCACGGGATTCACCGCATGCATCGCCATCTTCAGTGGCAGGTGGACGTAGTTCTCACTGAGCAGCAGCAGCGCTTGGTCGACCAGGATCTTGCGCTGGTCGAGCGTCAGGCTGCCGGCCGCTCCGAGAAACTCCCCCAGCGGTACGACGGTGCTCGCCGCCGCTGCCGCCTTGCCGGCCCGCTTCTGGGCAGGCCGTTTGATCGTGCGTGGTTGAGACATCGTTCCCCCAATGCAACCGCCCCTCCCCACACCGTCGTCCGCGTCCCATCCAATGTCAACGCCCTGCGCTGCCGGTCGACCACACGCCTGTAAGGATGGGCGGGTGAAGGAGTTCTGGGACAACATCACGTCGGTACAGCCGGAGCCGTCACTGCGGCTCGTGATCGGGACGGGTGTGGTCGCGCTGTTGCTGATCGCGTGGCGGCCGATCTGGAAGTACACGCGGCAGGTCGTGACGATCGCGCACGAGGGCGCGCACGGCCTGATCGCGGCGCTCGCCGGCCGGAAGCTGTCCGGGATCCAGCTGCACTCGGACACGTCGGGCGTCACCGTGTCGCGTGGCAAGCCCACCGGCGGCGGCATGATCGCCGTACTGCTGGCTGGTTACCCAGGTCCTGCACTGTTCGGTCTGGCTGCTGCGTTCGTCCTCAGCCGCGGGTATGCCGTTGCGCTGCTGTGGGGGCTGCTGGTGGCGCTGGTGATTCTGCTGCTCCAGATCCGCAACCTGTTCGGCCTGTGGTCAGTACTGGTGTTCGGTGCGGTTGTCTTCGGGGTGACGTGGTGGGGCAGTACGTCGGTCCAGACAGCGTTCGCTCACCTGCTCACCTGGTTCCTGCTGCTGGCTGCTCCTCGCGCAGTACTGGAGTTGCAGCACTCGCGGCGGCGCGGCCAGGGACGCAGCTCCGACGCTGATCAGCTCCGGCGGCTCACCGGCGTACCGGCACTGCTGTGGGTCGGGGTGTTCGGTCTGGTGACGCTGGGCTGTCTCGCAGTCGGCGTCCTTTGGTCTGGCGTAGTGCCCAGCTAGGCCGGTGGCAAGGTGACGCCGAAGCCCGTGACTGCGAGGCGCAGCAACACCTGACCTGGTCGCAGGAGGTCGGCCACCTTCGCTGCACTCAGCACCTCCAGCTCAGCCAGTCGCTTCTCGTAGGTGCCGTCCAGACGTGCCGCCTGCAGCTCCACGGTGTTGTACCAAACCTTCTGCCGGGACTCCCTGAGAAAGCGCTGCGACGCCAGCCGGTTCAGCGGTGCCAGTACACGGTCGATGAGGGTACGAACGCCGGTCGCCGCCAGCTCGTCGTCCTCGGCGCCGACCCGCTCCGCCAGCACCCCGTCGATCCGCTCGTGGTCCCGCCGGCGCCGATCCATCAGCTTCTGATCCAGGAACTCGTCGTCGCTGATCACCGCGAGCAGCGCCTGCGGCAGGTCGTAGTTCACGTGCGCGTTGATCCCGAGCAGTACGTGCGCCAACGCAGGCAGCTCCGGCGGGGCATCGAATGCCAGCTGCCACGGCCGGGCCACCAGGTCCCCGTCAAGCGCCTGGAGATAGAGCTCGGCGAACTTCACGTCCCACAGCTCGACCCACTCCGGATCCTCGAAGCGCGCCCTGTCGATTGCCCTCCCCACTGCCTGCGTCGTCCGCAGGTAGGTCCCGAGGAAGAACCGTCGATGGGTGAGCTCGTCCGGCAGTACGCCGAGACGCTCCTGCATCCGTGTCACGACGTCCGCGATCGGACCACCGTCGTTCATCGAACCTCCCCCGAGGTTGGACCTGCCAGCAACACCACTGTCCGTCGCCCTGGCTCTCGTCGGCAAGGACTGACCGCGGAGGAGCGGCGTGTGTCGCTCCTCCGCGCTGCCGTTTCAGCTGCGACCACCTGCGATCGGGCGGCCGCGCTGAGCCACACCGGGGCCGCCGTACGGGTAGTCCGCCGCGCCCGGGTCGCTGGCCTCGTCCAGCTTCGCCGTCTCGTCCGCGGTGAGGTGCAGGTCCGCGGCGGCGAGGTTGTCGTCGAGCTGTTCGAGCGTCCGGGCGCCGAGGATCACCGACGTCATCGCGGGCCGGTCGACCAGCCAGGCCAGCGCGACCTGCGCCATCGAGATCCCCCGCGCCTCAGCGATCTCACGGACCGCGTCGACCACGTCCCGGACCCGCTGGTTGCGGCTGCGCCGGTACCAGGACTCGACGCCGCGGTCCGGGTTCTCACCGAGCCGGGTGCTGCCGCTCGGCTCCTCGTCGAACGAGTACTTACCGGTCAGCCACCCACCACCGAGCGGTGACCACGGCAGCAGGCCCAGCCCGTTCTCCTGCGCGGCCGGGACGATCTCCCACTCGATCTCACGGACCAGCAGGTTGTACTGCGGTTGCAGGGTGACGAGCGGCGACCACCCGCGGTGCGCGATCAGGTCGCACGCCTTCTGCAGCTGCCAGCCGGTGAAGTTCGACAGGCCGCCGTACGAGATCTTGCCGGCCCGGACTGCGTCCTCGAGGAAGCTGAGCGTCTCCTCGAGCGGGGTGATCGGATCCCATGCGTGCAACTGATACAGGTCGATGTGCTCCACACCCAGCCGTTGCAGGGACCCGTCCAGCGCCTTGCGCAGATGCCGACGCGACGTACCGACGTCGTTCGGCCCGTCACCGGTCGGGAACCGGCCCTTCGTCGCGAGCACGACGTCGCCGCGCTTCTTCGCCAGCCAGCGGCCGACGATCTCCTCGGACACGCCGGCCGAGTACACGTCGGCGGTGTCGACGAAGTTGCCGCCGGCCTCGACGTACCGATCGAGCTGCGCGTGCGCGCCAGCCTCGTCGGTCTCGTTGCCGAACGTCATGGTGCCGAGTGCATAGGTCGAGACGACGGCGCCGCTTGCGCCGAGAGTGCGATACTCCACGATTGCTCCCTCTCTCAGAACTGTCCGAAGTGAAGACTACGGTGGTCGGTATGAAGACAAGCGAACTGCTCCTCGACGCCCACAGCCGGGTCCAGGAGGTCCTGCACGACGTGGTGACCGGGCTCGACGACAAGACGCTCGCGACCCGCCCCGGCGACACGGCGAACTCGATCGCCTGGCTCGTCTGGCACCTGACCCGGGTGCAGGACGACCACCTGGCCGACGCGGGTGAGTACGAGCAGGTCCACACCGCCGACGGGTGGTCCGAGCGGCTCGGCCTGCCGCTCGACGCCGCCGACACCGGCTATGCGCACACCTCCGACCAGGTCGGGCTGGTCAAGCTCTCCGCGGACCAGCTCCTCGGGTACTACGACGCCGTGCATGCCCGCACCGTCGAGTTCCTGAAGACGGTGACCGACGAGGGCCTGGACCGGATCGTCGACCGTCGGTGGACGCCGGCGGTCACTCTCGGCGTGCGGCTGGTCAGCGTGATCGACGACTGCGCCCAGCACGCCGGCCAGGCGGCGTACGTGAAGGGTCTGCTCAGCTGAGGCTGGTCTGCCACAAGGTGGTGCCCGCGATCAGGTAGAGCTTGTGGTCCGGCAGCAAGGCCGCGTCGAGCGGCATCCCTGCCGGGCCTTTGGTCTCCTGCACGGTCCAGTGTCCGTCCTGACCCGTGACGAGTACTATTTTGTTGTCCTTGGCAACTACTTGGACGATCTTGCCGTCGTTCAGTACCGGCGGCGGCAGCTTGTCCTTGTCGCCCACTGGGATCGACGGCACGCCCCGCAGTCGCTTCGCCGTTCCGGACGCGTCGAGTTGCCAGATCGCGAGCTGACCGTCGACGTACCCAGAGATCACGCAGTCCTGCTCGCAGGTCGCTGTGTTCGCCTGGCTGCGACTGCCCGGGTCCGGCAGAACGATCCGCTTCCAGCCGGTGTTGAGGTTGGTGGAGCGCCAGACGGCCGCTTCCTGCGCGACGACGTTCGGCGCCAGCCGGACCTGGGAGCCGACGATCACGATGCTCTCGCCGAGCGTGGTGCCGAAGCTCGGCCCGACCAGGAGGGACGGCGTGCTCTGCAGCGCGGTCCTCGTCGGGTCCTGCCGGGTCCACTTGCCGTTCTGCGACAGCCAGACCATCGCGTCGTTGCCGGTCTGCACACCGCCCCAGGAGCCGAGCAGCGCGCTGCCACTCGGGGTGAGTACGGCGCTGAACAGGTCGCCGGCGGTCTGACCGCCGAACGTGAAGAAGTTCTGCGGGCGTTCGATCAGACCGGTCTGTGGGGTGCCGTTCCAGACCGTCCAGCGAGTGTTGGAGTGCGCGCCACCAGAGGCTCCTCCGAGTGCGAGAAGCTGCTTGCCGTCGTAGGCGATCGAGTACCAGACAGCTTCGAAGGCGTACGGGCTGGCGGGATTCGGCTTGATCGCGAGCGGCGTCCGAGCTCCGTTCTGCAGGAGTTGAAGCTCAGGGACGACCTTGGCCCCGCGGTGCCGAAGGCCGATCAGCAGCTGACTGCCGTGTGCGGTGAGCGTGACCGGCTCGGCCTCGCCGACGTCGACCTTGGTCCAGCTGATCTTCTGTTGGTCCTGCTGGCTCTGATGGTTCTGATGGTGACTGCAGGCGGTGAGCGCCGCGAGTACCAGGATCGCAACGGCAGTGAGCCGGCGCATCTCAGCGGCTCTGCGGCAACTTGGTCGTCCGCTTCTTACCGGTCCGCGGCGCGGACGGCGGCGGGACGACCGGGCCGATGTCGCCGTCCGGCGCGGTGTCGAGATCGATGATCACCGGGGCGTGATCGCTCGGGCCGGTGCCTTTGCGGGCCTTGCGATCGATCCACGCGGCCTTGACCCGGTCCGCGACGCCGACGGTCGCGAGCATCAGGTCGATCCGCATGCCGAGGTCCTGGTGGAACATGCCGGCGCGGTAGTCCCAGTAGCTGAAGATCCGGTTCTCGGGCCAGCGGTCGCGGACCACGTCGTGCAGGTCCTTCGCTGCCATCAGCTCCGCGAGCGCCTGCCGCTCCGGCGCGGTCACGTGCGTCTGACCGACGTACGCCACCGGGTCGAAGACGTCGGCGTCGGTCGGGGCGATGTTCATGTCGCCGCAGACGATCTGATCCGCGGGACCGTTCGCGACGACCTCCGCCAGCGCCGCCAGCCAGGCGAGCTTGTACTGGTAGTGGTCGGAGTCGACCACGCGGCCGTTCGGCACGTAGAGCGAGTGGATGCGGACGCCACCACAGGTCGCGGCGACCGCGCGGGCCTCCGGATTCGGGAAACCGGGCGCGCCGGCCACCCCGGTCACCACGTCCTCGAGCCCGACCTTCGACAGCAGGGCGACGCCGTTCCACTGCGGTTCGCCGTACAGACCGATCTCGTAGCCGCGACCGGTCAGCTCGGCACCGAGCAGCTTGGTGAAGGCGTCGTCCGCGAGCTTCGTCTCCTGCAGGCACACGACGTCCGGCTGCCGCTCGTCCAGCCAGTCGAGCAGCCGCGGCATCCGCTGCTTCACCGAGTTCACGTTCCAGGTTGCCACTCGCATCCGACCAAGGTAGCGGTAGCCGGGGACAATCTTCAGCCCAGCTTCGGCGCGCGCCACACGAGGGTGTTGAGCAGGTCGCTCGCGGGACGTTCGACACTGTTGTTGTGCCGTGGCTTGTCCTTGCGGCCCCACGCGTCGTTCCCCAACCAGGGCGGTACGCCGAACGGAAGGTCGCGCGCGGGCACCGGCGCATAGTCGGACTCGCTGAACTTCGCGCCGTAGTTGGGTCCGCCGTTGTCGCCGTCCGGGTCGGGCGTCACGATCGCCCTCAGGTCGACGATCGCCTGCCGCCAACTGTCGACGAGAACCTTCGGACTGCGACTCGACGGATGCGGCACCTCGAACACCGGTACGTCGGGCCGGTCGTTCCACAGTTGCACGGCGGATCTGGCCTGCGTGCCGAAAGCGACAATGGCCTGCAACTGCGGTCCGGTGATCAGCTCGAGCAGCGTGTTGCGCCACGCCAACTGATCGGGTCGCGCCAACAGCGGCGCCGCCTGCTGGGCGCGGGACGGCCGGAGCGCATAGGCGTAGGCGTTGACGAGCGCGTAACTGCGGGTCAGTCCGAGCTTGGTCAGGAAACCCTGAACGCGTTGACCGGCGTCACCGACCAGCGTACGGCCGGCGATCCGTTCGGTCGGGCCGGGATCGGACGCGATGGCGAGCAATCGTGCGGTGCGGTTCAGGCGGCCGCGGTAGAAGATCGGTCCCCAGTCGTACCAGAACAATGTCCGGAAGTCCGCATAACTGGGGACTTTCGCGAAGTGCCGGGCCACCGTGACCGGCGGGCCGGGATCGAAATCACCCATCGAACTACCTCCCCCTCGGCGATACGCTCATGGACGGGGCGGCACGGGGATTCTACGGGAGGGGGAGCAATGTTTGTACTGCGTGGAACCGTGGTGACGATGGGGCCCGGCGGGGACATTCTGACCGGTGGCGCGGTGTACGTGGGTGACGACGGACTGATTGCCGCCGTGACGCCGCTGGACGCCGTACCGGACGGCTTCACGAATGCGCCGCGGATCGCGGCCGGTGGATTGATCTTTCCGGGGCTGATCGATCTGCACAATCATTTGATGTACAACAGCCTGCCGTTGTGGACGGAGCCTTCGCGCAAGGTTCCGTGGACTTCGCACAATCAATGGGGCGGCGCGCCGACGTACAGTTCCCGGATCAGCCGGCCGGCCCGGCTGCTCGGCGCGGCAGCGGGGCGCGCACTGCTCAGGTACGTCGAGACGCGGGCGATCGTCGGCGGCACGACATCCATCCAGGGCAACCCGCGCGGCGCCGTACCGCCGGACAACGACCTGGTGCGGAACGTCGACTCGGAGAAACTCGGAACGCACGACGATTTCATCCGGGTCAGCACACTGGTTGCCGACAGCGCGGAGGCGCTGGCGCCGTATGCGACGGCGGTCGCGGCGGGACGCGGATTCATCGCGCATTCGGCGGAGGGTTCGGACCCGAAACTGCGCTCCGAGTTCCGGCTGCTGGAAGACGTCGGGGTGGTGAAGCCACAACTGGTGGCGATTCACGGCGCGGCTTTGAATGCCGAAGACTTCGCGGCGATGCGGGCCGGGAATTCCAGCCTGGTCTGGTCTCCGTTCTCGAATCTGTGGTTGTACGGTGCGACCGCCGATGTGCAGGCCGCGCACGCGGCGGGAGTGCGTTTGTGTCTCGGTTCGGACTGGGGTCCGTCGGGGACGCGGAATGTCCTGTGGGAGTTGAAGGTCGCCGATCTGTGGAACAAGGCGCAGTCCGTCTTTACCGACGAGGATCTGGTCCGGATGCTCACGTCGAACCCCGGCGCCGCGTTGTCCGCGGTGTGGCCGCACCCCGTGGGCCGGCTGGAACGCGGCGCGCTCGCCGACCTGATCGTCGTACGTGGGTCCGCGACCGACCCGTACCGCAGCCTGATCGATGCGACCGAGTCCGACGTGCGACTGGTCGTCGTGGGCGGTCGGGCCCGCTACGGACTGCGCTCGTTGCTGAAGCCGCTCGCGCCGACGGCGACTCCGATCGCGGTCGGCCGACTGTCCCGCCTGATCGACTACGGCGATCCGGCCGTCACGTGGCAGGGAGTCGTCGCGGAGCTGGAGAAGATTCGTCAGGACCCGGATGGTGCGTCTGCCCGCGTCGCGTCGTTCGGGCTCGAAGGGGACGCCGCCCCGGCGGACGAGTTCGTGCTGCTGCCAGACATGCCGGCTCCCGAGATCGTCGCGGACGCCCTCGACGGGGCCTTGGACCCGCCCCCAGTCGTCGTTCCGCCGCTCGAACCGCTGACGACGGGCCGAGCCTGGCTCGATGCGGTCGACGCGAACCCGTTCCACCACGGACTGCTCAGCGGACTCCGCAGCTATCTGTGACTTTCGGTAGTTATCCACATACTTGAAGTCATCGGTCCACGGCGGGCCGAAACGCGGCACTCTCTTGGGCAAGGAGATTCCCGGAGAGAGGAACGATGGCTGATCTCGACTGTGATCCGGCGGACGTGACGGCCCTGGTGGCCTACCTGCGCGACATCGGGCAGCACGAACTACTGACCCTGGAGGAGGTGAACGAGCTCTCGTACTGGATCGAGGCGGGACTGCTCGCGGCCGAGCGGCTGAGCGGCGATCCGGAGCCGTACGATGCCGCCGAGCTGCGACGGGTGGTCGCGTGCGGGCAGCGCTCGTGGCAACGGATGGTCGAGGGCAACCTGCGACTCGTCGTGTCGCTGGCCCGGCGGTACGGCGGGAAGGGCATCTCGCTGCTCGACCTGATTCAGGAGGGCAACATCGGGCTGATGCGCGCCGTGGAGCGGTTCGACCACCGGCTCGGGAACCGCTTCTCGACGTACGCGATCTGGTGGATCCGGCAGGCGATCGGCCGCGCGATCTCGGACCGGTCCCGGCTGGTCCGGATGCCTGCCCAGGCGTACGCCGACGCGTCCCGGGTGGGGTCGGCGCGCCACGACCTGACTCAGGAGCTGGGCCACGAACCCAGTACTGCGGAGCTCGCGCGGGGGACCGGTCTGAGCATCGCGAGGATCGAGCGGGCGCAGGCGTGGCGGGTGCATCCCGACACCCTCGACCTGGACGAGGCCGAACCGGTCGTCGACGACGAGGCGCTCGTGCTGCATGCCGCGCTCCGCCGCGACATCGCCCAT
>DASSDE010000098.1:0-8048 GCA_035697365.1 Kribbella sp.
ACGGTGTGATCACCGGCGACGAGTTGGCGCACCGGATGTTCTCCGAGGTCGTCGAGGCGCTCCGCAAGGAGGTGACCTTCCAGCCGGGTGCGCTCGAGCTGCTGCAGGCGCTCCGCCAGGAGGGGGTGCCGTGCGCGCTGGTGTCGGCCTCGTACCGGACGATGATCGACGCGGTGCTCGGGCACCTGCCGCCGGACCCGTTCGACGTGATCGTGGCCGGTGACGAGGTGACCCTCGGCAAGCCGAATCCGGAGCCGTACCTGACCGCCGCGGACAAGCTCGGTGTCGATCCGGCGTACTGCATCGTGATCGAGGACTCGATGACCGGCACGCAGGCCGGCACCGCGGCCGGCATGTACGTCGTCGCCGTTCCGCAGTGGGTGAGCATCCCGGACGCCCCGCGCCGGCTCGTGGTGAAGTCGCTCGAGCCGCTCACGCCGGACTCGTTGCGCGCTCTGCTCCGTTGAGGGGCTACCGTCACTTGGTGCCCTCGGGGGCGTTGTCTGAAGGCGGGCCTGATTGCGGGCCCGGGGAGCGGGCTGGGGAAAGGTGAGACGGTGAGCGAGTGGGTGCGCCGGGTGTCGGCGGCCGTGGCGGTCGGTGCGCTGGGGGTGTCCTTGGCCAGCTGTGGCGACCCGGACGACAACGCCCCACACCCGGGGGAGACGACGCCGAAGCTGATGCTGCTGCGGCTCGCCACTACCGACTCGGTCACCTCCCTCGACCCCGCCGGGCCGTACGACGTGGCCTCCCGCACCGTCCAGGCCAACCTGTACCAGACGCTGCTGACGATCTTCCCGGACAAGCCGACGCCGGTCCCGGACGCGGCGGACTGCCAGTTCGACTCGCCGACCACGTACACGTGCAGCCTGAAGGAGCATCTGACCTTCCCGAACGGGCACGAGCTGACCGCTTCGGACGTGAAGTTCAGCTTCGACCGACTCCTCCGGCTGAAGACGCCCGGCGGGCTCGCGCCGCTGTTCTCCTCGCTGAAGTCGGTCAGTACGCCCGATCCGCTGACGGCCGTGTTCCACCTGACCAGCCCCGATGCCCGGCTGCCGTACCTGCTGACCACGACCGCCGCGTCGATCGTCGACGAGCAGGCGTACCCGGCGAACCAGCTGCTCGACGCCAAGGCGATCGGCAGCGGACCGTTCCAGCTGGCGTCGTTCAAGCCCGGTGCCGAGCTCACGATGACCAAGTTCCCCGCCTACCGGGGTGCGCGCGCCGCACAGAACGACGGCGTGACGATCAGCACAGTGCCGGACTCGAAGACGCTCTACGAACAGATCGCGACCGGCAAGACCGATCTGGCCTTCCACGGTCTCGGGCCGGCCTTGCTGGACAAGCTGCGTACGTCCGACAAGGTTCAGGTCGTCGAGGCCGGGTCCGCGGAGATCCGGCTGTTCGCGTTCCAGATGAAGTCGCTGCTGTCCCGCAAGCCGGCCGTCCGGCGGGCCATCGCGCAGCTGATCGACCGATCGGCGATCGCGAAGAAGGCGTACGGGGATCACGTGTCGCCGCTGTTCTCGGTTGTGCCGCCCGGATTCGGTGGGCAGACCGACGCGTTCCGGACCGAGTTCAAGCAGCCGAACAAGACCGCTGCCGCAACGATCCTCCGGGACGCGAACATTGCCGTCCCCGTGCCGCTGACGGTCGGCTGGACGCCTTCGCAGTACGGCGTGGGCGCGAAGGCCGAGGTGCTGGAGCTGAAGCGGCAGCTGGAGGCGTCCGGGCTGTTCCGGGTGACGCTGCGGAGCGTGGAGTGGCCGCAGTACCAGGTGGCGACGAAGGCCGGGGCGTACGACCTGTACCAGACCGGGTGGACGGCGCAGTACCCGGACGCCGACGACTACTTGCGGCCGTTCGTCAGTGACGTACCGCTGCAGAACGGCTACCGCTCGGCGGCGGCGACGAAGTTGCTGCAGCAGCAGCGGACCGAGCAGAACGGCCTGAAGCGGGACGATCTGATCGCGCAGCTACAGGGAGTGATCGCGCGCGAGGTGCCGGTGATTCCGGTCTGGCAGGGCCGGGTCGCGGTGGTCGCCGGCCAGGACGTGGAGAACGTCAAGACGGCGATCGACCCGTTGTCTTTCCTCTATCTCTCCGGATTACGGCACTGACACAAAAATGCCATGGCAGTAACGGTTCGCGAGGCCGTGACGACCGTCGGTGCGACGGCGTGGTTTACTGCGGAAAGTCCACGATACGGGACGATTTCCTGACGATCACGATCGGGCAACGCAGCTCTTTCCGAGTTTGACTCCGGGCTGTAATGGCGGCAGGTTAAGGCGGCAGCCATACCGGATTTCGTTCCGGTTCATCCGAACCGAGGCAGGGGTACAGATCGCGTGAGCGCGCCACTCGAGGTCGATCCCGCAGCATCCTCAGCGCAACCGGAGGCCCTGCTCGAGGGCGCCGGCAAGATCGAGGGTCGCTCGCTGTGGCAGATCTCCTGGATGCGGCTGAAGCGGGACAAGGTCGCGATCGCCGGCGGTTTCTTCGTCGCGTTCCTGATCCTGGTCGCGATCTTCGCGCCGCTGATCTGCAAACTCCTCGGCGTCACACCGAACGACTTCCACCAGGACCTCGTGGACGAGTCGCTGCAGACGCCGATCGGGAAGCTCGGCGGGGTCAGCTGGGACCACCCGTTCGGGATCGAGCCGGTGAACGGCCGCGACATCCTCGCCCGGATCGTGTACGGCGCCCGGATCTCGCTGCTGATCGCGTTCCTCGCGACGCTGCTCTCGGTGGTCATCGGCGTCGTGATGGGCATCGTCGCCGGCTACTTCGGCGGCTGGGTCGACACCTTGATCAGCCGGCTGATGGACATCTTCCTGGCCTTCCCGCTGGTGCTGTTCGCGCTGGCTCTGGTCGGCTCGGTGCCGGACAAGCTGCTGGGGCTGCAGGGCGACGCGCTCCGGGTGGCGCTGATCGTGTTCATCATCGGCTTCTTCAGTTGGCCGTACATCGGCCGGATCATCCGCGGCCAGACGCTGTCGCTGCGTGAGCGGGAGTTCGTCGACGCGGCCCGCAGCCTGGGCGCACGCCGGCCGTACATCCTGTTCACCGAGCTGCTGCCGAACCTGATCGCGCCGATCCTGGTCTACGCGACCCTGCTGATCCCCACCAATGTGCTCTTCGAGGCAGCACTGTCCTACCTCGGTGTCGGGGTCCGGCCGCCGACTGCCAGCTGGGGCGACATGCTGTCCACCGCGGCCAACTGGTACCAGGTCGATCCGATGTACCTGGTGCCGCCCGGCCTGGCCATCTTCGTGACCGTACTCGCGTTCAACCTGTTCGGTGACGGGCTGCGCGACGCCCTCGACCCGCGGTCCCGCTGAGCGTTCGCATCAACCAGGGAGCCTGGCTCTCACGAATAAAGGGGTGCAACAAAAGATGAGATGGAATCGCATCACGACGGCCACCGCCGTCAGTGCGGCCGTCGCCTTGAGCCTGGTGGCCTGCGGGGGACCGAAGGCGTCGTCCGGCGGTTCGGGTGGCAGCGGAGGCTCCGCGAAGCCCGAGTACAACGCGGCCGTCGGGAAGGTCTTCAACCCGAGCGACAAAAAGGGTGGCACCCTCCGGATGGCCATCACGGAGAAGTACGACTCCACCGACCCCGGTGACACGTACTACGGCCTGTCCTG
This sequence comes from Kribbella sp., assembly GCA_035697365.1. Classification (GTDB taxonomy): domain Bacteria; phylum Actinomycetota; class Actinomycetes; order Propionibacteriales; family Kribbellaceae; genus Kribbella. Next base: position 3,651 of record DASSDE010000098.1, read on the forward strand.
GAACCTGCTGCGCAACTACGCCCGGCCGCTGATGACCTTCAAGGCTGCCCCGGGCAAGGAGGGTGGCAAGCTCGTCCCGGACCTCGCCGAGGCCGCCGGTGTGCCGAGCGACGACGCGAAGACCTGGACGTACAAGATCCGCAAGGGCGTCAAGTTCGAGGACGGTACCCCGGTCACGTCCAAGGACGTGAAGTACGCTGTCGCGCGCTCCCTGGACAAGGACACGCTGAAGAACGGGCCGACGTACTTCAACGACTTCTTGCTGGACATCCCGAAGGGGTACAGCGTCTACAAGGACAAGTCGATGTCCCAGATCGCCAAGGCGATCGAGACGCCGGACGACAACACGATCGTCTTCCACCTGAACAAGTCGTTCGCCGGCTTCGACTACTTCGCCCAGCTGTCGGAGACCGCTCCGGTCCCGCAGGCGAAGGACACCGGCGCGCAGTACCAGCTGCACCCGATCTCGACCGGCCCGTACAAGTTCAAGAGCAACGACGCCAACAAGGGCTTCGTCCTGGTCCGCAACGACCAGTACGACCCGGCGACGGACCCGGAGTCGGGCCGTAAGGCGCTGCCGAACGAGATCGACGTCGCGTACAACGTGAACGGTCCCGACATCGACAACCGGCTGCAGGCCGGCGACCTGGACGTGGACCTCGCCGGTACCGGCGTGCTGGCCGAGACCCAGGCCAAGATCCTCGGCAACGCGGACCTGAAGGCGCACGCGGACAACGTGCCCGCGACGCGGCTGAACTTCACGGTCTTCAACAGCGACGTGAAGCCGCTCGACAACGTGAACTGCCGCAAGGCGATCCTGTACGCCGCCGACCACGAGGGCTACCAGCGCGCGTACGGCGGCTCCGTCGGCGGTGACATCGCGACGAACCTGATGCCGCCGACGGTTGCCGGGGCGGAGAGCTTCGACGACTACGGCTTCCTGCAGGACAAGAACGGCAACGCCGACAAGGCGAAGGCGGCCCTGAAGGACTGCGGCATGCCGGCGGGTTTCTCGACCAACATCGGGTACCGCGCCGACCGGCCGAAGGAGAAGGCCGTCGCGGAGTCGCTGCAGCAGTCGCTGGCCAAGGTCGGCATCAAGCTGACGCCGAAGGGCTTCCCGACCGGTGACTACACCAAGCTGTACGTCGGCAAGCCGGACTACGCCAAGAAGAACGGCATCGGCATGAGCGTCTACAGCTGGGGTGCGGACTGGCCGGACGGCTTCGGCTTCCTGAGCCAGATCGTCGACAGCCGGGTGATCCGCGCGGCGGGTGGTAACACCAACCTCGGGATCAAGATCCCGGAGGTCGACGCGCTGATCGACCAGGCGCTGAAGACCACCGACGACGCTGCGCGGAACAAGCTGTGGGTCGACGTCGACAAGAAGGTCATGGAGCAGGCCGGAGTGCTGCCGGGCGTCTGGGCCAAGGGCCTGCTGTACCGCCCGGACACGCTGGCCAACGTGTTCACGAACGACGGTCAGAACATGTACGACTACGCGGCCATCGGGCTCGCACAGAAGTAGCAGTTGTGTTGCCCTGACCGACAAGCGCCAGCAGAGGTAGGTGAAGGCTGACGGTGGCCGGTGATCAGCGATGATCGCCGGCCACCAAGCCGCGTACGGTGTTCGCATATCTGGTCCGCCGGGTGATCGGAGCAGTGATCCTGCTCTTCATCGTCACGGCCGTGACGTTCGCGATTTTCTTCCTGGTTCCGAAACTCGGCGGTGCCACCGCCGACGACCTGGCGTCTCGCTATGTCGGCAAGAGCGCGGGGCAGGAGCAGATCCACAACACCGCGGTCAAGCTCGGCTTCACCGATCCGCTCTACGTGCAGTACGGCCGGTTCGTGAAGGGCCTGGTCGCCGGCCAGGAGTACAACTACGGCCCGACCACCGAGCACTGCCCGGCGCCCTGCTTCGGGTACTCGTTCCTGACCCAGCAGCCGGTGTGGCCGGACCTGGTCTCGCGAATACCGGTCACCGCCTCACTGGCGGGCGGCGCGGCCTTCATCTGGCTGATCACCGGGGTCGGTACCGGCATCGTGTCGGCCCTCAGACGCGGGTCGGTGCTGGACCGGTCACTGATGTCGGTGGCGTTGGCCGGTGTGTCGCTGCCGATCTTCTTCACCGGGCTGCTGTCGCTGTCGATCTTCAGCTACGGCCTCGGCTGGACACAGCAGGGCGGTATCAATCCGCTCGACGAGACGAACCCGGTGTGGTGGGCCTACGACCTACTGCTCCCGTGGGTCACGCTGGCCTTCCTGTACGCCGCAGCGTACGCACGACTCACCCGGGCCGGCATGCTCGAAACCATGAACGAGGACTTCGTCCGGACGGCGCGGGCCAAGGGCCTGACCGAGCGGGACGTGGTGATCAAGCACGGGCTGCGGTCCGCGCTGACACCGATCCTGACGATCTTCGGCCTGGACCTCGGCCTGCTGATGGGCGGCGCGATCCTGACCGAGACCACGTTCTCGCTGCCGGGCATCGGCCAGTACGCCGTTATCGCGTTGCGGGCGAACGACCTGCCCAAGGTGCTCGGGGTGACGCTGGTGGCGGCGTTCTTCATCGTGCTGGCCAACCTGATCGTTGACCTTCTGTACGCCGTCGTCGACCCGAGGGTGCGGATCTCGTGACCGAAGAAGTTCAGGCACCAGTGCAGCGGGTGGAACGCGGCGAGGCGTTCCTCGACGTCCGCGACCTCAAGGTGCATTTCCCGACCGACGACGGCGTGGTGAAGTCCGTCGACGGGATCTCGTTCAAGCTGGAGCGCGGCAAGACGCTCGGCATCGTCGGCGAGTCCGGCTCCGGCAAGAGCGTCACGAGCCTGTCGATCATGGGCCTGCACCCGCCGGGCATCGCGAAGATCAGCGGCCAGATCTTCCTCGACGGCCAGGACCTGGTGTCCTCGTCGCGCGAGGAGGTGCGGCTGCTGCGCGGCAAGCGGATGGCGATGATCTTCCAGGACCCGCTGTCGGCGATGCACCCGTTCTACACGGTCGGCAAGCAGATCGTGGAGGCCTATCGCGTCCACAACGAGGTCAGCAAGCAGGTCGCCCGCAAGCACGCGATCGAGATGCTGGACCGGGTCGGCATCCCGCAGCCGGACAAGCGGGTGGACGCGTACCCGCACGAGTTCTCCGGCGGGATGCGGCAGCGCGCGATGATCGCGATGGCGCTGTCCTGCGACCCGGACCTGCTGATCGCCGACGAGCCGACCACGGCCCTCGACGTTACCGTGCAGGCGCAGATCCTGGACCTGATCCGGGACCTGCAGCGCGAGTTCAACTCGGCAGTGATCATCATCACCCACGACCTCGGTGTGGTGGCGGAGCTGGCCGACGACATCCAGGTGATGTACGCCGGCCGCGCGGTCGAGTACGGCACCGCGGAGGACATCTTCGACCGCCCGCAGCACCCGTATACCTGGGGTCTGCTCGGCTCGATGCCGCGGATCGACCGGGAGCGCAGTGAGCGGCTGGTCCCGATCAAGGGCACCCCGCCGAGCCTGATCAACGTACCGAAGGGGTGCGCGTTCAACCCGCGCTGCAACTACTCGCAGCTGAACGACGGGCTCAGCGAGACCGAGCGGCCGGAGCTGCTCGACATCGGCGACGGCCACATGGTCGCCTGCCACCTCTCCCCGCAGAACCGCCGGCAGGCGTGGGAGACCGACATCAAGCCGAAGCTGTGAACGGGAAGCGACTGTGACCACTACTGACGCCGAATCGACTCCCGCCGTCCCGAAGATCGGCGAGGAGCTGCTGTCGGTCGACGGCCTCGTCAAGCACTTCCCGATCCGCAAGGGCCTGCTGCAGCGCCAGGTCGGCGCCGTGCAGGCGGTCGACGGCCTGACCTTCAGCGTGACCCGCGGCGAGACGCTGTCGCTGGTGGGGGAGTCGGGCTGCGGCAAGACCACCACCGGCCGGCTGATCACCCGGCTGCTCGAGCCGACGTCCGGCACGGTCACCTTCGAGGGGCGCGACATCAGCCACCTCGGCGAGGGCCGGATGCGGCCGCTGCGGCGCGACGTCCAGATGATCTTCCAGGACCCGTACGGCTCGCTGAACCCGCGGCACACGGTCGGCAAGATCGTCGGCGCACCGTTCAAGCTGCAGAACGTGAAGACCGAGAACGGTGTGAAGCGGGCCGTCCAGGAACTGCTCGAGCTGGTCGGTCTGAGCCCGGAGCACTACAACCGGTACCCGCACGAGTTCTCCGGCGGCCAGCGGCAGCGGATCGGGATCGCCCGCACGCTCGCGCTGCGGCCGAAGCTGATCGTCGCCGACGAGCCGGTGTCCGCGCTGGACGTGTCGATCCAGGCCCAGGTGGTGAACCTGCTCGAGGACCTGCAGAACGAGTTCGACCTGACGTACGTGATGATCGCGCACGAC
>DASSDE010000099.1:0-5077 GCA_035697365.1 Kribbella sp.
TCGTTGTTCTGCAGGACCTTGTCGATCCGGGCCTTCTCGACGTTCAGGATCTTGCCGCGGATCGGCAGGATGGCCTGGAACTTCGGGTCCCGGCCGCCCTTCGCGGAGCCACCCGCCGAGTCACCCTCGACGATGTAGACCTCGCACTCCTCGGGGTTGGTCGACTGGCAGTCGGCCAGCTTGCCCGGCAGACCACCGCCGCCGAGCAGGCCCTTGCGGTTGCGGGCCAGGTCGCGGGCCTTCCGGGCCGCGATCCGCGCGCTCGCCGCGGCGGACGCCTTGCGGATGATCTCGCGGCCCTCGGCCGGGTTCTGCTCGAACCAGGCACCGAGCTTGTCGTTCACCACCCGCTGCACGAAGCCCTTGACCTCGGTGTTGCCGAGCTTGGTCTTGGTCTGGCCCTCGAACTGCGGCTCGGCCAGCTTGACCGAGATGATGGCGGTCAGACCCTCCCGGATGTCGTCACCGGTGAGTCTGTCCTCCTTCTTCTTGATCATCCCCTGGTCCTCGCCGAAGCCGTTCACCAGCGAGGTCAGCGCGGCCCGGAAGCCTTCCTCGTGGGTGCCGCCCTCGTGGGTGTTGATGGCGTTCGCGAAGGTGTGCACGGACTCCTGGAAGGAGCCGCTCCACTGCAGCGCGACCTCGAGGCTCATCGTGTCGTCGGCGGTGGCCGCCTCGAACGAGATCACGTCGCGGTGCACGGTCTCGCGGATGCCGGTCAGGTACTTCACGTAGTCGACCAGGCCGTCGGCGTACCGGAAGGACTGCTCGAGCGGCTTGCCGTCCTCGTCGAGGTGGTCCGGCCGCTCGTCGCGGATGACCAGCTCGAGGCCCTTGTTCAGGAAGGCGTACTCCCGGAAGCGGGTGGCGAGCGTCTCGTACGAGTACGTCGTGGTCTCGAAGACGTCGGGGCTCGCCCAGAAGGTGATCGTCGTACCGTTCGACTCCGACGTACCGATCTCGGCGAGGTCCGCGTCCGGGACGCCGTTGGTGAAGGTCTGCGTGTACAGCTTGCCCTTCAGCTTGACGTCAACCTGGAGCTTGGTGGAGAGCGCGTTCACCACGGAGACACCGACGCCGTGCAGACCGCCGGACACCTTGTAACCGCCGCCGCCGAACTTGCCGCCGGCGTGCAGGACGGTCAGGACGACCGTGACCGCCGGCTTGCCCTCCGACTCGACGATGTCGACCGGGATTCCGCGGCCGTTGTCCTCGACCCGGACTCCGCCGTCAGCCAGCAGCGTCACCACGATGCTGTCGCCGTAGCCGGCCATCGCCTCGTCGACCGCGTTGTCGACCACCTCGGTGACGAGGTGGTGCAGACCCCGCTCACCGGTGGAGCCGATGTACATGCCCGGACGCTTGCGGACCGCGTCCAGTCCCTCCAGGACCTGGATCGCACTCGCGTCGTACTCACGCTCGACGACGTTCGACGGGATCGCGTCGAGCATCGCGGGGAGTTCCTCGCTGGGTGCGGGGGTGCCGATGGGGTCGGCGGACTGGTTGGCGTCGATCTCGATCGGCTCGTCGGTCACCGGTGGTTGTCCTCCTCGGACCCCGCGTTCGCGAGGCATCGCGGCACAGTAGAGCCGCCCTCCACGGTGATGGTGGGGGTGCGGCTCGCCCTACACCGTTCATTCTACCCGTCGACCGAAGCAGAACCTGCCACCAGGCGCCTGAAACTCACCTCAGGGCGTCTTTTCTCCCTCGTCGCCATGTCCCCTCTCGCGGGTGGGGGGCCGAAAAGCGCTCACGGCCTCTCAGTGGCCTTCGACGGTTTCGCGACTGACGGTTTCGGCGCCGACCGGTGCAGACCAGAAAGCCGCCATCGGACGGTATGCCCGCCGCGCACCCACCGCCCTCTAGGATCGCTGCCGTGGAAAGTCTCGACGAGGTCATCGATGCGATGATCGCCGACCGGGTGATTCACCGGCACCGGCGGATCTGGCTGATCTTGATCGCGCTCGTCGTGGCGGCGATCCTCGTGGTGCTGGCGACCGGCGGCTGGAAAGAGAAGAAGGGCCGCACCGTCCCGACCCTGGATGCCCCCGTGACGATCACTGCCGGCCGGTTCGAGTACGGCTTCACCAAGGCGGAGATCGTCCGGAAGCCGAAGACCGACTACAGCAAGGCCGAGACCAAACTGAAGGTGTACTTCACCGCGAAGAACATCGACTCCGAGAAACAGACCAGCACGTCGATGGCCCACGGCATGATGCGCTTCGTGCCGGGCGGTGGGAAGGACAACATCGAGTCCGGCGGCGACACCTGTCACGAGGACAAGCTCAGCTGGCCACTGGTGTACGGCCTGCCGCCAGAGGAGTGCAGCACCGAGTTCGAGGTCGCCCCGGACTTCGCGGCCGACGAGGTCGAGATCGGCATCCTCCAGGAACATTTCGAAGGCGACAACGCTGCGTTGGGTCTGCAGGACAAGCCGTACTGGCACAACGAGGATGCGGCCGCAGTCGTCAGGCTCAAGCCGACGGTCGTCATCGACGACGGGAAAGACAAATGAAGCTGTACCGACCGGCGACCATCCTGGTCGGCGTGCTGTTCGTCCTGCTCGGCGGCATCGCCCGGCTGGCCGGCACCGACCACGTGCTCGGCGACGACCCGAACCTGAAGGTCGTGAGCGGGTCGATCGGCCAGGCGCTCCCGTGGGCGGGCAGCGGGTCGACGGTGAAGGTGACCCGGATCGCGTTCGCCCGGAGCATCGTCAGCGACAATGCGAGCGATGACGAGAAGCCGACCGACACCAACGGTGTCTACATCGCGGTCGAGTGGGACACGGTCCGCGGTGTCAAGGATCCGGACACGCTCACGCCGACCCTGATCACCGACGGCGGCAGCGTGTACACCGAGGTCAGCGACCCGTCCGACAGCCGCATCGACATCCCGGACGCCGGCTTCGCAGAGACCGGATCTGTAGTCTTCGAGGCCAACCCCGCAGATCTGAAGGGTCTCACCCTGAGACTCAAACCGAGCATGTTCTTCAATTACTACAACTCCGAGATCCGCATCGACCTGGGGATCCCGACCGAGGCCATCGCTCAGCAGATGGTCGATGGCGCCGAGGAACAGTACGTCGTCAACAGCTCCGTCACCCGGGTGGCTTCGTGAACTTCGGAAGCCGGGCGACCCGGCTGACAATTCAGATCCTCCTGCTGATCGCCCTGCTGGCTGTCGGCGTCGTCGTGATGCTGCGGCCGTACGTGACCGATGACGAGGACCTCTACAAGGAGGGCCGGATCGACGAGGTCGTGAGCAAGGGTCCGGTGACGGTTGCGAGCGTCAAGTGGAAGCTCGATTCACTGAAGGTCTACACGTCGCTCCTGGACGACGAGGGCGAACCGATCGAGCTCGGCGGCCCGGCCGGGAGCACCCTCGTCCTCGCCACGCTTACGGTGACGCCGCAGAAGGGTCTGTATCTCAAGGACCACGGCTTCACCTGTGATGCGCTGCTGCGCGACAGCAAGGGCAATACCTGGGACGACACCCTCGCGACCGGGTACCCACTTCCGACGTTCTGCGGCGACGACGACCACCCGTTCAGCATCGACAAGCCGGCCAAGATCGCGAAGGTCTACATCGTCCCCAAGAGCGCCGTACCGAACCTGGTCGGTCTCACCACAGAGGACTTCTACCTGCACCGGCGGGTCCTGATCACCCCCTGATCCGGGAGGTTCCGCCGGTCAGACGGTCACGGTCGCCGGCTGCGCGGGCGGCGGCGCTTTCACCTCGGCGATCGCCGCGGCCTCGGTGCGGCGCTCCATGCCGACCGAGATGCACAGGTCGAACGCCGCTGCGAGCAGCGCGATCCGCAGCGGCTCGAAGAGCAGCCCTTGGACCAGGGCCGCGATCTCGTGGTTCATCAAGCCCCAGTGGCTCCCGTGGATGCCGATGAGTCGCTGGACAGCGACGAACGCCCAGTCGTCGCCGAGCACCCAGAACGTGTAGACGAGGCAGACGACGCCGAGGAACACCGGCCCGACCCGGACGAGCAGCCGGAACGCGTTGATCGCGGGGTAGAACTTCTCCCGGAGGCCGGCCAGCACCAGATCGGGAGCCTTGTAGGTCAGGCCGACGAGCCGGCCGCGCTGCGGCGCCTCGGCCTGCTCGGTCTGGGCGCCGAGCCGTCGTTCCAGTCTGGTGCCGCGGAACACGCCGCCGCCGGACAGGACACGGTGACCGAAGACGACCGTGGTGATCGCCAGCCAGGTCAGCGGCTCGGCGACACCGTCCTTGAACAGCGGCCAGAGCGAGTCGAAGAAGAAGCCCCAGAGGAACTCGATGCCGGCCGGGACCGGGATGTGGATCTTGTCGAAGACGTTCTTGAAGCCGTCCCACCAGTCCAGCGACCAGTACCAGAAGCTGCGGTCCTTGAACCACTCCTTGCCGTCGGCAATCGCGAACGGCGTGATCACGAAGGTCAGCAGCACGAAGAACGCCTCGGACCAGACCTGCGCGAACTTCACCGGGCGGCTCGGCCATCGGTCGTCGACGGCCTGCAACACCCGGCGGATGACCAGCAGGATGATGAGCGCCGGCAGATACCCGTGCCATTCATGGTTGCCGAGCTTGAAGAACGACGAGCCGGGCTGCAGGCCGTTCTGCACCAGGGCACTCGCGCTCAACTGGCTGACCTGCGCGTCGAAGAAGCCCCAGGCCGACCAGACCGCCACCAGCGGCAGCAGGGTCACGGCGAGCAACTCGAGCAGGCCGCGTTGGGTCGGGTCGGACGTTTCTTCCGCATCGCTGCTCGCCGCATCCCGCCAGCGGTACAGCGACATCGCACAGGTTCGGATCATGCCGACGGTCGCGCTGATCTGCAGCAGTACACCAACCGCGAACAGACCGGTGCCGAGACTCGAGTGCGCGTGCTTGGCCAGCCAGATCGCGCCCTGCGAGCAGACCGTGAAGCCGAGGAAGCCGGCCGCCCACCAGGTGGTCATGGGCAGCAGGTTCTTCCACCAGAGCCGGAACGTATCCCCGATCAGGTGGACCATCTCGCGAAAGCCGTCGACGATCGTGCGCATCGCGCCTGATCCTAGGGGAGCCCTGGGTCGTACCGGCAATC
>DASSDE010000100.1:0-10635 GCA_035697365.1 Kribbella sp.
ACAAACTGCGACTGCCCCGGTCGCACGCCCAGGTGACCGGATGTCACGGGGAGTCGCGATGGCTGAGTCCGACCAGTTGGCGCAGCGGTTCCGCGCGAACCACGACCTGCTCGTCGCCGCCCGCGACCGGCTGCAGGCCGCTTCCGACGCCGGCTCCGCGAGCGCCGAGCAGAAACAGCGGCTCGCAACGCTCAAGGAGCTGCTGACGCCGGTCACCGTCAGCGAGGAGGATGCCGACGGCAACGTTGTCGAGGTCCAGCGGCCACGGCAGTTCCTGAAGGTCGACCCGGAGGGGCAGGGCCGCGCGGTCGAGGTCCTCGGCGACCTCCGGGCGGCCGGGAAGATCGCGGTGCTGGTCCCCGGCATGGGGAACAGCCTGGAGACGTTCCGCGGGCAGTCGGACCGCGGGCGGCTGATCAAGGACGAAGCCGGCCCCGGTACGGCGGTGGTCGTGTGGCTGGATTACGACTCACCGCAGGGGTTGATGGAGGCGGCGAGCAAGGACGCGGCGCTCCAGGGCGGTCCGCGTCTCGCCGCGTCCCTGAACGAGATCGAGCAGCTGAAGAGCGAGAACGCGGACGTCACGGTCGTCGCGCACTCGTACGGCACCGATGTCGCGGCACAGGCGGTCATCGAGGGCGGCGCGCGCCCGAAACGACTGGTGATGACGGGGTCGCCCGGCATCGAGACGTACATCGACGAGGCCTCGGACTTCGTGCTCCCGCCGACCAGGCTGTACACCGAACGCGCGCCCGGGGACTACGTCTCGTACTCGGAGTGGCATGGGCCGGATCCGGCGAACTTCGACGACGCGATCCGGATGGCAACCGCTGATCCACGCGGCGGGGACGACCCGGTGTCGGTGCACTGGCACAACGAGTACTACCGCCCGAACAGCGAGGCCTTGCGCAACATCGGCCGCGTGGTCCGTGGCGATCTTGACCACATCACGACCACCAGGACGGGACGAGAGGCGGAGACCAAGCTCGTCCTCGGTGCGTCGTGGGGTGGCGTACTGAACAAGGCCGCCCACGTGGCCTCCTCGGTGTACAACGGAGTGGTTGCGCTCACCAAGCCGTCGAAGGAGTCGGCCGCGGCCGCCGCGCAACAAGCTGTAGCGCCGCGATCGACCGGCGGAGCTCGAGAGGGGCGAGGGCTGTGACGGACGGGCGGGAGTTCCTGCGGAGCGAGTTGCTGGCGGTGGCGGAGGCCGTCGTACCGAATCAGCGGCCGGTCGTCACGCACGACCCGGGCCCGGTGAACCCAGGCGTACTGTTCGACGGTCGTGGATCGGCGACCGTCGCCCGAGTCACGGTTGAGAGCGGCAACCCGCGGTCGCCGGACCCCGCGGCCGCGGTCGAGGCCGCGGCCGCGGAGTTGCGGAGCCGGGGGTGGACAGCGGAAGTCGTACCTCCGGAGAACGGCCACTACCGGGTCGCGGCGGCGCGGGACGGGTACGACGTCGCGGTCCACGCGTGGGCGACGGACTGGCGGATCACGTTCACCGGGGAGACGCCCGTCGTTTCCTGATCGTCGATGGACGGCGTGTCCTCGCGAGCCTTGGTTGCACGGTGTATCACGGAAGCGTGACCCTGACCGAAGCCCGCAACTTCCTCCGCTCGGAACTCCTGGTGGTGGCAGCTACCGTCGTACCCGACCAGACCCCGACGGTGACGCAGGACGTCGGTCCCGTCGACCCCGGTGCGCTGTCCGGCGACCGCGGCCCGGAGTCCGTTTGCACGATCACCGTCGAGACCGGCGACCCGACCACCACGCCGGACCCTGAGGCCCAGATCGGTTTCGCCGCCGAGACGCTCGAGTCCCGCGGCTGGAAGGTCACGGTCTCCGAGGTCACGGACGGCCGCCACGGGCTCACCGCCCGCCGCGAGGGCTACGACCTCACCGCGACCGCCGAGACCACCGACTGGCGCCTGACCTTCACCGGCCAAACGCCATACGTCGACAACCTGTAGAGCGTCAGCTGGTGGCGGCTCGTTCGGACGGGCTGCGGAGGACGCAGAACTCGTTGCCCTCGGGGTCCTGCATGACAACCCAGCCGGTGCCGTCGGGTTCGCGACGGTCGTGGGCGATGGTCGCGCCGAGGGTCAGCAACCAGGCGACCTCCTCGTCGCGGGTGGTCTCAGGCTCCAGGTCGAGGTGTGCGCGGTTCTTGACCGCTTTCTCGTCGTTGTTCTGCTCGAACAGGACGGTCAGGCCGTCGGCGGGCACCGCCGCGTACGGGTCGCCGGGGTGGTCGTCGTCGGGACGCTCGGCCTTCAGGACCTGGAGCCAGAAGCCGGCGATCTGATAGGGGTCGTGGGCATCGAACGTCACCGTCCGCACGCGAGAAGTCATGCGCAGAGGCTACTTGCGAAAACCTGCTACCGCCGTCGGGAATTCTCCCTAGTCAGCGGCGGAACAGCAGCCGGTCCTCGGGCAGCTCGGAGGGGTACGGCGTGAAGCCGGCCGCGACTGCGATCTCGCTGAGCCCGGACGCGGTCCAGCGATGGACATGGATGTTCATCGGGTGGCCGCCGTACCCGGAGGTCTTGTGGGTCGACTCGGTGCCGACGTGGAACCCGAGGAGCAGCACGCCGCCCGGCGCGAGCACCCGGTGGAACTCGGCGAACGCCTGCGGGACGACGTCGCGCGGCAGGTGGATGATCGACCACCACGAGACGATTGCGGCGGCCGAGCCGTCCGCGAGGTCGAGGGCGGTCATCGAGCCGACGCGGAAGTCGAGCTCCGGGTGATCGCGGCGGGCGACCTCGATCATGCCGGGGGAGAGGTCGATGCCGACAACCTGCAGTCCGCGCCCGGCCAGCAAACCGGTGGTCCGCCCCGGCCCGCAGCCGACATCCAGGACGGGCCGCCCGTCTGCGTCGGCGACGAGTTGCGCCAGCAGGTCGAATGCGGCGTCCTCCCGGTCCGCGCCGTCCACCACCAGATCGGCGTACGAGCCGGCGACGTTGTCGTAGGAGGTCTGGATATCCGCAAGATAGTCCGTCACCCGGCCGACTCTAAGGCCGGCCGGGGACAGTTCTTCAGGCTTTGCCGAGGGACTGCTTCTGGCGGCCGAGGCCCTCGATCTCCAGCTCCATCTCGTCGCCGGGCGACAGGTACGGGAACCGGCCGGACATCGCGACGCCTTCCGGCGTACCGGTGTTCACGATGTCGCCGGGGCTGAGCACCATGTACTGCGACAGGTCGCGGATCAGCGCCGCCACCGAGAAGATCATGTCCTGGGTGTTCGAGTCCTGGCGCGGCTCGCCGTTCACCCAGGACTTCAGGTTCAGGTTGGTGGGGTCGACCTCGTCGGCCGGAACCAGCGCCGGACCGAACGGGTTGAACGTCTCGCAGCACTTGCCCTTCGACCACTGGCCGCCGGAGACCTCGATCTGGAACGCGCGCTCGGAGACGTCGTTCGAGATCGCGTAGCCGGCGATGCAGGCGAGCGCGTCCTCGTCGGTCTCGACGTACCGCGCCTGCTTGCCGATCACGACCGCCAGCTCGACCTCCCAGTCGGTCTTCGCGGAGCCGCGCGGGACGAGCACGTCGTCGTACGGGCCGACGACGGTGTTGGGGTGCTTGAAGAACACGATCGGCTGCTTGGGCGGCTCGGCACCGGACTCGGCGGCGTGGGCCGCGTAGTTCTGGCCGATGCAGACCACGGCGCCGGGGCGGGCCACCGGCGCGCCGACCCGCAGGCCGTCGGTCTCGGCGACCGGCAGCTCACCGGCCTCGAGCGCGGCGCGGGTCCGGGCGATCCCGTCGGCGGCGAGAAACGCGCCGTCGATGTCGGCGGTCAGCGGGGTCAGGTCGTGAACGGTGCCGTCGGCGGCGCGCACGTACGGGCGCTCCTCACCGACCGCGCCGAGGCGGAGCAGTTCCACAGATGTCTCCTATGAGTCTTTTGACTCTTTGTCGTAGATCAGTCGCAGGCGGGCGCGGGAGGCCTCGATGTGCGACCGCATCGCTGCGGCCGCCTCCTCCCGGTCACCCTTGCGGACCGCGGTCACCACTGTTTTGTGCTCTCGCAACGCCTTCGTCGCGATGCCGCCACCGTAGTACAGCCGGAACAGGTGCAGGTGGCAGTGTGTCCGCTGGAAGGACAGCCGGGCGGTCTCGTTGCCGGCCAGCTCCAGCACCAGGTCGTGGAACCGCTGGTCGTGCCCTGCCATCGCCCGGTAGCTGTCGTACGACGGACGGTCCGGTACGTCGGTGTAGCTGAGCATCTCGGCCTTCAACCGCGCGAGGTCCTCGTCGGCGGCCCGTTCCGCGGCGCGCGCGGCCGCCCACGGCTCGATGTGCAGCCGGTACTCGAAGAGGTCCTCGAACTCGGCACGGGTCAGTCGCGACGACACCCGGTACCCGCGCAACGGCTCCTTGATCACCAGACCGTCGGACTCCAGCCGGGCCAGCGACTCCCGGATCGGGGTCTGCGAGATGCCCAGCTCACGGGTCAGGGCGTCGATGTTCAGCCGCGTACCGGGCTCGACGACGCTGTCCATGATCAGGCCCTTGACCGTCTCGTAGACGTCGTCGCTCAGCACCTGCCGCTGCGGCAGACGGGCGAGCTGCCCGGCCAGACCTGCGTGCGCATCCGTCACCTGTCGCTCCTCCCAACATGAATCTGCCCAACCTAGCGACTCGCGGTCCGCCTTGACGGGTCCAGTGTGAGGCGGCAACATCAAGATGCGCAATATCCTATAGGATCTCGGGAGGCAATGTGAGTACGGCGATCGTCCGGGCCGAGGCGTTCCTGGTCGACCTCGAGGTCGAGACCGTCCGGACCGACGCCGTCCAGTCGTTCCTGAAACAGGAGACGATCTTCGTCTCGCTGACCACGGCGGACGGGCTGACCGGCCTCGGGTACTCGTACACGATCGGCACCGGCGGCACCGCCGTACTGGCGCTGCTCCGGGACCACCTGCTGCCGCGCCTGACCGGCGCGGACGCGCGCAACGTCGAGGCCCTGTGGTCGGACCTGTTCTGGTCGACCCACGCCACGACCGTGGGCGCGATCACCTCACTTGCGCTGGCCGCGGTCGACACCGCCCTCTGGGATCTGCGCTGCCTGCGGGCCGCCGAGCCGCTGTGGCGCCTCGCCGGTGGGTACCGCCGGGAGGTCCCGCTGTACGACACCGAAGGCGGGTGGTTGCACCTGACAACGGACGAGCTGGTTGCCGGCGCACTCGCGTCGCAGAAGGCCGGCTGGCCGGGCGTGAAGCTCAAGGTCGGGAAGCCACGCGTGCACGAGGACCTCGAGCGGCTGGCCGCGGTCCGGGACGCGGTCGGTCCGGCGATGGACATCATGGTGGACGCGAACCAGTCCATGACCTATCCGGAGGCTCGCCGGCGCGCTGCGGCGTTCGAGGCCGTGGACCTGTCCTGGTTCGAGGAACCGCTGCCGGCCGACGACCTGACCGGGCATGTCCGGCTGGCCTCGGGGACCTCGATTCCGATCGCGGTGGGCGAGTCGCTGTACTCGGTCTCGCAGTTCCGCGAGTACGTCGCGGCCGGCGGCGCCGGGATCGTCCAGGCCGACGTGGCCCGGATCGGTGGGATCACGCCGTGGCTGAAGGTCGCGCACCTGGCCGAGACGTTCAACCTCGAGGTCTGCCCGCACTTCCTGATGGAGCTGCACGTCAGCCTCACGGCCGCCGTACCGAACGGGCGGTACGTCGAGCACATCCCGCAACTGCGGGCGATCACGTCGACCGAGATGGATATCGTCGACGGGCACGCGGTCGCGCCGGACACGCCCGGTCTCGGCATCGACTGGAACCAGGACGCGATCGACGACCGCCGGGTCGGATGAGGAGGTACGCCGGATGCGCAGGGTCGACGCACATCACCACGTCTGGGACCTGACCGTTCGCGAGCAGTCGTGGATGGCCGGTCCGGAGCTGGATCCGATCCGCCGGAACTTCGCGATCTCCGACCTCGCACCGCTCGCGGCGGCCGCTGACGTCGAGGCGACCGTGCTGGTGCAGACCGTCGGTCTGGTCGAGGAGACGGTCGAGTTCCTGGAGATCGCTGCCGGCAACGAGCTTGTCGCCGGTGTGGTCGGCTGGGTCGACCTCACCGCCGATGACGTCTCGGACGCACTGGCCGGTCTGCTTGCGCGGCCGGACGGCTCGTATTTGAAGGCGATCCGGCACCAGGTCCACGATGAGCCCGACGTCGACTGGCTGCTGCGTCCGGACGTACAGCGTGGTCTGGCCGCGGTTGCGGACGCTGGCCTTGCGTACGACCTGCTCACCAAGACGCCACACCTGCCGGCCGCGATCCGGACGGCGCGCGAGCTACCGCAGTTGACGTTCGTCCTCGACCACATCTCCAAGCCTGTCATCGGTGAACCGCTGGAGCCGTGGGCGACCCGGCTCCGGGACCTGGCCGCCCTGCCCAACGTCACGTGCAAGCTCTCGGGCTTGGTGACCGAGGCGCCGTGGACCACCTGGAAAGCCTCCGACCTCCAGCCGTACGCCGACGTGGTGCTGGACGCGTTCGGTCCGGAGCGGGTCATGTTCGGCTCGGACTGGCCCGTCTGCCTGCTCGCGGCGTCGTACGACCAGGTCGTCGAAACCGCCGAGACCCTGACGGCGACCCTCACCCCACCCGAACGCGACGCCGTCTTCAGCACGACTGCGACGCGAACGTACCGGTTATGAGTACTGCGTGGAGATCCGTTCAGGCGTGAGGATGACTTCATGAGACTGCACACCCTCGAGCGGCCCGAGGACGCGTTTCAGCAGTCCCTGTCGGGTACGGAAATCTTGGCGATCTGCCGGCGCGCGTTCGGGGAGGACGTGCGGGCGACGGGGGCGGTCGAGTTGGGGCTTGGTGGGTACAACACTGTCTACCGGGTGGAGCTCGAGAGCGGCCCGGTGATTCTGCGGGTGGCGCCGCGGGAGTCGGTGCAGTACGGGTCGGAGCGGCAGCTCATGCGGAACGAGTACGCCGCTACGCCCTGGCTCGCGGTGATCGCACCGTTGATGCCCCGGATCCTGGCGGTCGACTGGTCGCACGACGTCGTCGACCGCGACTGGATGATCCAGAGCTGCCTGTCCGGTCTCCCCGCGCCGGAGCACCTCGGCCACTATCCACGCTCCGGCCGGACGACGTTCTTCCGCCAACTCGGGGCGATCACCCGCACCGTTCACGACGTACCCGGACCGCACTTCGGACCTCCGGCCGGCCCGACGTTCACCTCCTGGAGCGCCCTCGTCATCGACTCGTTCGAACAGATCGCCGACGACCTGGAACACGCCGGGCTGGACGCTGACGACGTACGAACAGCCGCCACCATAGCCACTCGCGACCGCCAGCTCCTCGACGAGATCCGCGAACCACGCCTGCTGACCGGCGATCTGTGGACGGTCAACTGCATGCTCGACGCCGATGCCCCGGAACCCCTGATCTCCGGCGTACTGGACTTCGACCGAGCCGAATTCGGCGACCCCGCCGCCGACTGGACCATCAGAATGGCGCAAGCAAAGACCGACGAGCGCAAAGCCTTCTGGGACGCATACGGCCCCCTCGACCGCTCGCCCGAGGCCACCCACCGAGCCCGCATCTACGAAGCCCGCCACCTGGCCGCCATCCGCCTAGAACGCCACCGCCTGGCCAACCCCACCCACGTCCGAGAAACCTACCCACCCCTCGCCAACCTCCTAACCACCCTCACCTGACCGGCGGCCGCACGGGCTCACGCTCGGCGGCCGGTGCGCGCCGCGAAGTCGTCGAGAGCGGTGATCACCTCACGGGCGATCCAAGCGCGGTCCCGCCGCCCGGTGGAGATCTGCTTCAGGACCTCTGCGTTGACGAGTTGATCGATCGCACGTTGTGCAGCGGGTTGCGAGACAGCAAGATGCTGCCGGACGTACGCGACCGTGACCGCCGGCTGGCTCAGCAGGTGTGGCAGGAGACGACGGGCGGCCGAGCCCTGCCGCGACGAGACGGTCTCCTGCCAGTTGGCGTAGATGGCGGTGAGATCGCCGACGAGCTGGCGACCGTTGCCGACGGCAGCAAACGACGCGCGGCTGAACTGGGTGATGATCGGCGTGGGGTCGCCCTCGCGGTACGAGCCGAGCGCTGCGAAGTACGCGTCCGTGTCGGTGAGCAGGCCCGCGGAGACCGGGACGGTCAGCCGTCGGGTCACGCCCGACCGCCGCAGCATCGCGTGGACCAGCGTCCGGCCGGTGCGGCCGTTCCCGTCGTTCAACGGGTGGATCGTCTCGAACTGTGCGTGCGCGATCGAGACCTGCGTCAGTACGGGGACGTCGGTTCGCTTGCAGAAGGCAACGAGGTCGTCCATCAACGCGGGGACCCGCTCGTGCCGCGGCGGTACGAAGGTTGCCGTGTGCGGAGTCGGACCGCCGCCGATCCAGACCTGGCCGTCCCGGAGCCGTCCGGGGCGAGCGTAGGTCTGGTCGTGCATCAAGGCGCGGTGCGCGGCCAGGATCGCCTCGGTGCTGAGGTCGTCGGCGAGCTCGATCGCCTTCTGCATGGCCTCGACGTTCGCGGCGACCAGGCGGGCGTTCTGCCCGGCGGACTCGTTCAGAGTGGCGATGGCCAGTGCTTTGGCTCCGGCGGTGACACCTTCGATCTGCGAGGACGAGGCCGACTCGGTACGCAGCAGGACAACCGCGAGCGGAGCCAACTCCCCGTCGGCGCGGGGAAGTGAGGCGGCGAGTTCGGCGTCGAAGCGGGAAACCTCCACCAACGCGTCCTCGGCTTCGGCGGCGACGCCTGAGGGGACATCGAGCTCCAACTCCGAGATGTTCGGCGGGACTGACGCCAGGTACGTCCCCGTGGCAGCCGCCCGCTCACGCCGCGACATCGGTGTATCGCCAGCGTCCCAGGCGCACCGCTCCCAGCCGACTGAAAGTTGACTCACTCGACTCACTATATAACTTTCTTTCGATAAAGTTATATAGCGGATGCTGTCAGGTCGGTGGGGGGACGAACTCGACGCGGATGCCGAGTAGGCGGATGCCGCGGCGGAGTTCGAACTTTTCCAGGAGGGTCATCGCTGTGGCGGTGATGATTTCGGGGTCTTGGGTTGGGGTTGGGAGTTTGCGGCTTTTGATGGGGGTGTAGAAGTTGACGAAGCGGAGCTTCACCCAGACGCGTTGGATGGTGCGGCCCTCGGCGACGACCTCCTGGGTGAGTTCGGTGGCGATGCGGCGGAGTTCGCGTTCGATGTCGGCGCGCTCGACGAGATCCGCGGCGAAGGTCTCCTCGTGGCTGCGGGAGACGGGTTCGCGGGGTACGTCGGTGACCTGGGTGTCGCCGAGACCGCGGCCGAGTGCGGCGTACCAGGCGCCCATCTTCGGGCCGAAGCGTTTCTTCAGGACGTCGATGTCCGCCGCGGCCAGGTCGGCGACCGTGAGCAGGCCGAGCTCGTTGAGGTTGCGTTCCATCCGCGAGCCGATGCCCCAGAGGTCGCGGACCGGGCGGTGGTCCATCACCTCGCGCCAGTTCGCGCCGGTCAGGCGGTAGATGCCGGCGCCGCCCGCGCCCTCCAAGGGTCCAGTGGCGCCCTCGAAGGGTTCGGCGTGCGAGCGTTCGTGTTTCGCGAAGCCGGTGGCGAGCTTGGCGCGGGTCTTGTTGTCGCCGATCCCGACCGAGCAGGTCAGTCCTGTCCGCTCGGCCACGGCGGCACGCAGTTCGGCGGCCAGGGCCTCCGGGTCGTCGGTCTCGGCGCCGACGAAGCACTCGTCCCAGCCCCACACCTCGACCACGACCGGGAACGACCGCAGGGTGTCCATCACCTCGGCCGACGCCGCGTCGTACGCCGCCGGGTCCGTGGGCAGGAAGACCGCGTCCGGGCACTTCTTGTACGCGGCCCGTACCGGCATCCCGGAGTGGACGCCGAACGCGCGCGCCTCGTACGACGCCGTGGCGACCACCTGTCGTGGCAAGGCCGGATCGCCGGATCCACCCACCACGACAGGCAGCCCGCGAAGCTCAGGCCGCCGCCGGATCTCGACGGCCGCGATGAACTGATCCATGTCCACGTGCAGGATCCACCAGCTCATACGGCACAGGTAACCACATCAGCTGGACGCACTGGAGTACGTCAGCAGCCCGCGCCGCCACAGCAGCCGGACCAGGAGCAGCGCCACCGCCGACAGGGCGACTCCGAGCGCGACCGGCCACCAGCCGAGGTCGCCGACCAGCGCCCGGACCGGGAACGTCGTCGCGAACGCCACCGGAAACGCGAACGTGAGGAACGTCCGGACCGCGAGCGGGAAGAACACCAACGGGTACCGGCCGGCCTCCATCAGGTTCAGGAACACGAAACCGATCGGGTTCACCGACTGCAGCCAGAACGCCAGGAACGCCAATGCCGACCACACCGCCGTCAGCAGCACCAGCCCGCAGCTGACCAGGATGAGCGCCTGTACGACCTGGCCCGGTCCGAAGCCGATCCCGGCCTGCACCAGCCCGATCACCAGGACGATGATGCCGCTGGCAACGTTCGTGAGCTCCGCAACGTTGATCCACCGCAACGTCAGGTAGAACTGGCTCGACACCGGCCTGAGCAGTACGCCGTCCAGCTCGCCTTCGGTGAGGTACGTCGTCATCCGGGTCAGGTTCGGTGCGACGAACGTGGCGATCAGGCCG
>DASSDE010000101.1:0-3557 GCA_035697365.1 Kribbella sp.
TGGAATTCATCGCCCGCCGGAACTGGGACGTGCTCACCGCGCACCCGTGGATCCACGAGGTGCCGACCATGCGCACGGCGCTGGGTCCGAACATCACCCGCAAGTACGAGATCGAGCTACGGCCGCTGGACGGGCTCGGGCTGACCGACGTCGAGAGGGCCTCCGCGCTGAGCCTCGTTCTCACCCATGTCCAGGGCACCGCCCGCGCCGGCGCCGAGCAGCTCCGTACACAGCGCGAGTCGGGCCTGTCCGACGAGGAGTGGTGGCGGCAGATTTCCCCGACCCTCACCACAGTGATGACCGGCAGCCACTTCCCGCTCGCGGGTCGCGTGGGCACGGCCGTCGGGGAGCACTTCCAGTCCGCCTTGGACCCGGCTCACGCCCTGACGTTCGGGCTGACCATGATCCTCGACGGCCTCGGTGGGCTGATCGGTTCGCGCTCAGCCGTTGAGTAGGTCCTCGAACGGGGTCGGGCTCTCGAACGGATCCGTCTGGGTCGGCGTCTCGTGGTGGAGCGCGGCGACCAGTTCGCCGGCCGCCTGGTTGATGCGGGTGCGCAGGCCGGCGGCGTTCTGGCCCCAATCGGTCGACGCCGCGTACACGCCGGTCGGGATCGGGAGCGCCTTCAGGTACGCAAACAACGGCCGTAGCGCGAACTCCAGTACCAGCGAATGACGCTCGGTGCCGCCGGTCGCCGCCAGCAGAACGGGTTTGCCCGCGAGCGCCTGGTCGTCGAGGACGTCGAAGAACATCTTGAACAGGCCCGAGTACGAGGCGCTGAACGTTGGGCTGACCACGATCAAGGCGTCCGCGACGGTGACTGTGTCGAGCACCTCACGGAGCTTTGCGGGCGGGAAGCCGGTGAGCAGGTTGTCGGTCAGCTCGTGGGCATGGTCGCGTACCTCGATCAACTCGATCCGGGACCCGATGCCCCGGCCGGACAGCTCGTCGCGGACGGCCGCCGCCAACTGGTCGGCGAGCAGCCGGGACGACGACGGTGTCGTCAGCCCGGCCGTCACGACAGCAATGGTCTTGTCGGTCATTCGATCGTCTCCAGTTCGCGCGCCCGCTCGGCGGCCGCCTTCAGGGAAGCATGCGTCGGGGCGTCGGGTACGTGCGCCGGCTTCAGCGCGGCGAACTCCTTGCGCAGTACCGGAACGACCTCTTCGCCCAGGATGTCGAGCTGCTCCAGCACCGTCTTCAACGGCAGGCCGGCGTGATCGATCAGGAACAGCTGCCGCTGGTAGTCGCCGAAGTGCTCGCGGAACGACAGCGTCCGCTCGATCACCTGCTGCGGACTGCCGACGGTCAGCGGCGTCTCACGGCTGAAGTCCTCGAGCGAGGGCCCGTGCCCGTACACCGGCGCGTTGTCGAAGTACGGCCGGAACTCGTTGACCGCGTCCTGCGAGTTCTTGCGCATGAAGATCTGTCCACCGAGACCGACGATCGCCTGGTCGGCGGCGCCGTGCCCGTAGTGCTCGAAGCGCTGCCGGTACAGCTGGATCATCCGCTTGGTGTGCGTGATCGGCCAGAAGATGTTGTTGTGGAAGAAGCCGTCCCCGTAGTACGCCGCCTGCTCGGCGATCTCGGGCGACCGGATCGAGCCGTGCCAGACGAACGGCGGTACGTCGTCGAGCGGCCGCGGCGTCGACGTGAAGCCCTGCAGCGGCGTACGGAACTTGCCTTCCCAGTCGACGACGTCCTCACGCCAGAGGCGGCGGAGCAGCGCGTAGTTCTCGACGGCGAGCGCGATCCCGTTCCGGATGTCCTGCCCGAACCACGGATATACCGGGCCGGTGTTGCCGCGCCCCATCATCAGGTCCACGCGACCGTCCGCGAGATGCTGCAGCATCGCGTAGTCCTCGGCGATCTTCACCGGGTCGTTGGTCGTGATCAGCGTCGTCGAGGTGGACAGGATGATCTTCGACGTCTGCGCCGCAACGAACCCGAGCTGCGTGGTCGGCGAAGACGGCACGAACGGCGGATTGTGATGCTCACCCTGCGCAAACACATCCAGCCCGACCTCCTCGGCCTTGAGCGCGATCCGCACCATCGCCTTGATCCGCTCACCCTCGGAGACAGTGGCCCCCGTAGTCGGGTCCTCGGTCACGTCCCCGACGCTGAAAACGCCGAACTGCATCGGTCCTCCTTCAAGGTGATTGACTATTAAACTACCAGAACGCAGGGCAGCCGGAACTCATTCCGGACGCGCCGAAGGCCCGCGATCAGCAGATCACGGGCCTTCGGAAGGTGCCGGCTCAGATCGTATGCGGCTTCAGCAGCTCGTCATCACCGGTCAGCGCGGCGGCGATCCGCCGGTACTTACCGGCCTCGTCCGGCCGGGACTGCCGTTCCAGCGTGCGAGCCATCATCAGATGGGCGTAGTACTCGGTGGGTTGACGCTCGATGACCGCCTGCAACTGCTCCTCGGCGGGCTTGAGAAGTGCGGCGTGGTAGTACGCCCGCGCCAGCAACAGCCGGGTGCCGACGTCCTCAGGGGTCTCGTCCACCACCGGCCGCAGCGCGCGGATCGCGCCGCGGTAATCACGGTCCTCGAAGTACTGCTGGCCGAGGCCGTAGCTCAATGCGCGCATGTCTTCCATGCGCTCGTCAACACGCGAGGTGCGGCGAATATGCCCAGGTCAGGCGGCATCCAGTACGGCGACCTGGTCCGCCGTCAACTCGAGGTCCACCGCGGCGTAGGAGTCGCGGATGGTTTCTGGGCGGCTGGAGCCTGGGATGGGGATGGCGTGCGGGGACTTGGCGAGGAGCCAGGCGAGGGTGAGGCGTTGGGGGGAGACGCCGAGCTCGGCGGCGAGGGTGTGGAAGGCGGGGTGCTTGGCGCCGAGGTCGCCGGCGCGGGAGATGCCGCCGAGGGGCGACCAGGGAAGGAACGCGATGCCCAGCTCGTCGCACAGTTCCAGTTCCGGTTCGCTGGAGCGGAACGCGGGGGAGAACTGGTTCTGCACCGACACCAGCCGGCCGCCGAGGATCTCCTGGGCCTGACGGATCTGCGCCGGGTTCGCGTTCGAGATGCCGGCCATCCGGATCTTGCCCGCGTCGAGCAGGTCCCGGATCGCGCCGATCGAGTCCTCGTACGGGATCTTCGGGTCCGGCCGGTGGAACTGGTACAGCCCGATCGCCTCGACGCCGAGCCGCTTCAGCGACGCCTCGGCGGCCTCCGCGATGTGCTTCGGCGATCCGTCGACCGTCCAGCTGCCGTCGCCGGGGCGCAGGTGGCCGCCCTTGGTTGCGACGAGCACGTTCGACGTGTCGCCGCCGTGCGATGCCAGCGCCTTGGCGATCAGGGTCTCGTTGTGACCGTCGTCGGTCGCGGTCAGGTGGTACGCGTCGGCGGTGTCGATCAGCGTGATCCCGGCGTCCAGTGCCGCGTGGATGGTCGCGATCGACCGGGCCTCGTCGGGCCGGCCCTCGATCGACATCGGCATCCCGCCGAGCCCGATCGCGGACACCTCGACGTCGCCGATGGTGCGGGTCTTGTGAGTGTCAGCTGCCATACCTCAAACCTCCCGCGCGCGGACCGCCAAATCCAACAC
>DASSDE010000102.1:0-7315 GCA_035697365.1 Kribbella sp.
ACCAGGACCATTGCCGCCGCGAGCAGTACCGGCATGACGCGTCGGTGTTTTGTTGCCGTTGGCACGTGATGCTCGTCGATGACTGCGCGGCCGACCAGGGCCTCGCGGTCGGCGAAGGTCTCCCGGAGCAAGGTGCCGAGCTCTTCGTCGGTCGGATCGGGCATGTCAGCTCGCCTCCTCGGCGCTCAGGTGTTCGCGCAGGGCCGCCAGCGCGCGGGTGGCGTTCGATCGGACGGTCGAGGCCGCGACACCGAGCAGCTCGGCGATCTCCGCGTCCGGGAGGTCCTCGTAGTACCGCAGCACCAGCACGGCGCGCTGTTTGCGCGGCAGCTTGGCGAGCAACCGCCAGGTCGCGTCCCGCTGTGCCTGCCGCAGGCCGAGGTCGTCGTGGGTCGCCCGCTCGATCGGCTCGGCCAGCAGTACTTCGCTGTTCTTCAGCAGCCGGCGCCAACTGAGGAACTCGTTGACCACCATCGTCCGCAGGTACGCCTCCGGCCGCTCGACGCCGCTGATCCGCGCCCACTTGCGGTGCGCGCGGGCCAGCACCGTCTGAACCAAGTCCTCCGCGGTGTGCTCGTTCCCCGTCAGCATCACGCCCAGCCGCAGCAACCGGCGCTCGGTCGCACGCACGACATCGACGTACGAGGGCGCCGGCTCTAAATCACTCATCATCAGCACCGTCACACCACCTCAACGCGGCGGCGACGGCACGCTGCTGCATCAGGTGCAGGACTGCGTGGAGACCTCTTGGGTGGCGGTTGTGCCGGTGCGGGCGTCGGCGGCCACCTGCTGCGCGGTGAGTACGTAGCCGGTGCGATTGTCCTCGACGGAGGCGGCGAACACCACGCCGTACACCGTGCCCTTGGAGGACAGCAGCGGGCCGCCGGAGTTGCCGGGGCGGACTGACGCCCAGATCGAGAACGCGTCGCGGGTGACGGTCTTGTCACCGTAGATGTCCGGACCGCGCAGGCGCTCCTCGGAGCGGATCCGGGCCGGCTCCGCGTCGAAGGGCCCGTTCTCCGGGTAGCCGAGCACGACCGCCGAGGCGTCCGCCTTGCCGGCCAGGTCGAACGGCAGCGGCGTCGCTCTCAGGTCCTTCACGTACAGCACCGCGATGTCGGTCTCCGGGTCGAACACGACAACCTTCGCGTCGTGCTTCTGCCCGTTCACCTCGACCTGCGGCGAGCTGACACCGGCGACCACGTGCGCGTTCGTCATCACCCGCTGCGGGGCGTACACGAAACCGCTGCCCTCGAGGCCGCGTGAGCAGCTCGCGACCCCGGTCACCTTGGCGATCCGGCTGTACGCCTCGCGGACGGGCTGCTGGCGGGCGATCGCGCTGTCCGGCGGCTGCGTCTCGCGGATCCGCTCCGGTACGAACGGATCCAGGAAGCGCGGGAACAGGTCGGTGTTGACCACGTCGTTGAACGACTGCAACGCCCGGTCGGCGCTGGCCGGCAGGACCTCGTCGGTCTTCGCCAGGACCTGCGAACCGCGGACCGCCGACGTCACGCTCGGGATCCGGGCGCCGCTCACCGCGACACCGAGCACCCAGGCGACGATCAGCACCGAGGCGGCCGCCAGCGCGGCGCCGCCGAGCGCGTCCAGGAAGCGGATCGGCTTCCAGGACAAACGATTGCGCACGCGGGTGCCGATCATCGCCCCGAGGGTTCGCCCGATCGCGGCCAGCAGCACGACGAGCACCAGCGCCGCGAACGACACCGACACGCTCGGCGAGAAGTTGTCCAGGACCTTGGGGACGCCCCAGACGCCGAGCGCCGCACCGGCGAGCAGCCCGACGGTCGCGCACGCGCCCAGCACGAAGCCTTCGATGTACCCCGAGATCGCCACCAGCGCGGTGACGATCAGCAACGCCCAGTCGAGCTTGCTCACTCCACACCTTCCGGCTCAGGCCCCTGCGCTCGGCCGAGGTCGTGCTCGATCGCCGTCATCCGGCGTACGTCCTCGGACCGGCGACCCTCGCTTCGCCAGGCCGCGTCGACCAGCCGGTCGGGTAAAGGTACGACGTTCGAGGGGTCCCAGTCGCGGTACCACCCGCCGAGCAGCAGCAATTTGTCCAGCAGACCGGCGGTGAAACCCCAGATGTAGAGGTCACCCACAGTGAACGCCGGGCCGGTGAAACCACTCGGGTGCAGACAGCTGATCCGGTTCGCCGGATCGGCGAGCGCGCTCAGCGGCACCTCGTGCACCGATGCCACCTCGGCCGGGTCCACGACCGCGACCGGCGACGGCTCCCGCCACCAGGACAGCACCGGCGACACGCCGAAGTTGCTGACCGGCACCCAGAGCGCCGGCCAGATCGCGAACGGGACCACGCCGGCCGGGTCCAGACCGGTCTCCTCCTCGGCCTCGCGGAGCGCCGTCCGGATCAGTCCGCGGTCGCCCGTACCGTCCTCGGGGTCGGCGCCGCCGCCCGGGAACGCCATCTGGCCGGCGTGCTTGCGCAGCGTCCAGGCGCGCTCGGTGAGCAGCACCTCGGGTCCGTTGTTGCCGTCAGCAAGCAAGATCAGGACGGCGGACTTCCGTACCGAGGGGTCGTCCGGCGGCAGGAACCGGGACAGCTCGTTCGGATCCACGTCCTCGGAGGCCTTCGCCAGCGGATGCAGCCACTGGGGGATCTCGGGGGCTGTCACAGGGTCACCCCGAGCTTGTCCTTGACCAGCTGGTTCAGCTGCTGCTGGGACGTCAGTACGCCGTGGTGCACGTACGCGACCGTACCGTTCGCGTCGACGAACGCGGTCAGCGGCGGACCGCCGACCTTCAGCGGCCGCTGGACGGCCTTGTCCCGGTCGACGACATGTGCGTACGTCAGACCCTCCGCGCCGGCGAACTTCACCGCGAGCTCCGGGCGCGGGTCGTCGTAGTCGATCCCGAGCATCGGCACCTTGCCGGACTTGGCGAGGGCGGCCAGGAACGGCGCCTCCTCGCGGCACGGGCCGCACCACTGCGCCCAGACGTTGATCACGAGCGGGCCGCGCAGATCCGCGAGCCGCACATCCGGGCCCCTTCCCAGGCACGGCAGGCTCAGGTCGGGCAGCCCGTTGCTGACGGGCGGCTTCGACACCGTCGTAGGACACGCAGCCAACCGCTCGGCGCCTGGCACCACGCTCGCGCTGGCGGACGGCGTACCCGTCCCACCAGCCTGCTCCCCGCCACACCCGGCCGCCGTCAGCGCAACCACGACCGCCAGCAGGCCACCCACCACACGGGGGCCCCACCCACCCCACGACAGCACAGCGGCGCCGCGTGACGGCGTACTGGGCACCCGTCGACCCGCACGCCCCGCGCGGGGCCGCCTACCCGACAGCCGCTCGCCGTCCGACGGGGGCGCGGGCTCTCGGGGCGCGTGCGGTGGGGTGCGGGTCACGCGGGGGCCTTCACCAGTTTCGCCGCGGCCTCGGGGTCGATCGGGCCGGCACCGTACGACGGGCACCACTGGGCGACCGGGCAGGCGCCGCAGGCCGGCTTCTTCGCGTGGCAGCGCCGGCGCCCGTGGAAGATCAGCCGGTGCGACAGCATCGTCCAGTCCTTCTTCGGGAAGAGGTCGCCGATGGCGTGCTCGACCTTGACCGGATCCTCCTCCGCGGTCCAGCCGAACCGGCGGGCCAGCCGCCCGAAGTGCGTGTCGACGGTGATCCCCGGCACGCCGAACGCGTTGCCGAGCACCACGTTCGCCGTCTTCCGGCCGGTGCCGGGGAGCTTGACGAGCTCCTCGAGCTTGGCCGGGACGACGCCGTCGTAGTCGTCGACGAGCGCCTGACCGAGCTTCATCACGCTGTTCGTCTTCGCCCGGAAGAACCCGGTCGGCTTGAGGATCGTCTCCATCTCGTCCCGGTCGGCCTCGGCGTACGCCTCCGCGGTCGGGTACTTCGCGAACAGGGTCGGGGTCACCTTGTTGACCGTGACGTCCGTCGTCTGGGCGGACAGGATGGTCGCCACCAGCAGCTCGAGCGGGGTGGTGAAGTCCAGCTCGCAGTGCGCGTCGGGGTAGGTCTCGGTCAGCACTTTGTGCATTTTGCGGGCCCGGCGGACCAGCTGGGTATGCGTCTCGTCGACGTACACAGGAGCCTTGCGGGGGAGCTTCAGCGGGACCACCGCGAGGGGGTCCGCGACACGCGGGGATGGCATGGAGGCAAGCCTACGTGGCGGTGCCGACACCTGAGGGGCTACGGTTTTGTGGCGACCGGGTGTACACATATCGGTCGACGGGCGTGGCGGATCCCACGTCCGGAGTCGTGGTCGAAGGTCCTAGGAGGCCCAAAAGTGGATGCCGCAGTGCTCCGACAGGCACCGCTGTTCAGTCAGCTCGACGACGAGGCGGCCGACGCCCTGGCAGCCTCGATGACCGAGAGCCGGCTGCGCCGCGGCCAGGTGCTGTTCCACGAGGGCGACTCCGGTGACCGGCTCTTCGTCGTGGTCGAGGGCAAGGTCAAGCTCGGCCGCACCTCCGCCGACGGCCGGGAGAACCTGATCGCGGTGCTCGGGCCGGGGCAGATGTTCGGTGAGCTGTCGCTGTTCGACCCGGGACCGCGGTCCGCGACCGTCACGGCGGTCACCGACGCCTCGCTGATGTCGCTCACCCACGACGAGCTGCTCCGCTGGCTCGACGGGCGCCCGGCGGTGGCCCGCGGCCTGCTGCTGCAGCTGGCCGGCCGGCTCCGCAAGGTCTCCGACGTGGTCGCCGACCTGGTCTTCTCCGACGTACCGGGCCGGGTCGCCAAGGCCCTCCTGGACCTCGCCAGCCGCTTCGGCCGCACCGCCGACGACGGCGTTCACGTCCACCACGACCTCACCCAGGAGGAGCTCGCCCAACTGGTCGGCGCCTCCCGCGAGACCGTCAACAAGGCCCTCGCCGACTTCGCCTCCCGAGGCTGGGTCCGCCTCGAACCCCGCTCCGTAGTCCTCCTCGACGTAGACCGCCTCCAACGCCGAGCCCGCTAACCCTCCAAGTACTCCAGCTGAGCCCGCACCGAGCGTTCGGCGGCGGGGCGGAGGGGGGCGGGGACGTCGGTGTAGACGTGGGCGACTACTGCTTCGGGGGTGGTGTGGCCTTCGGCTATGGCGGCTCGGACCTGGTCGAGGCGTTCGTGGCGGTGGTTGAGGTAGTACGTGAGGACTGCGCCGGGGTCGTCGACGACGGAGCCGTGGCCGGGGAGCAGGCGGAGTACGCCGGCTGGGGAGTTGGCGAAGGCGCGGAGGCGCTCGAGGGAGTCCAAGTACGGGCCCAGAGCACCGTCCGGGTGGGCCACCACGGACGTACCGCGGCCGAGGACGGTGTCGCCCGTGAGGAGCGAGCCGTCCTGGGGAAGCCAGAAGCAGACCGAGTCGAGTGTGTGGCCCGGGGTGGGCAGGACCTCGATGCGCAGGCCGTCGGCGCTGACCACGTCGCCCTCGGACAGCCCGTGCGCGTGGTCGGTGGGGATGCGGAACGCCGGGTCTACGGCCCGTACGCCGCACCCGGCCTGGTTGGCGAACCACGCCGCGCCCTCGGAGTGGTCGGGGTGCTTGTGAGTGAGCAGTACGACGGCGACCTGGCCGGCCTGCTCCAGCACCGCGCGGAGGTGGTCCTCGAGCAGCGGCCCGGGGTCGACGACCACGGACTGTTCGGCATCCGGTGCGCGGAGGATCCAGGTGTTGGTGCCGTCCAGCGTCATCGGGCCGGGGTTGTCGGCCCGGACCAGGGTGGCGTGGTCGGTGACTCTCATGTCGTCTCCAGGTAGGCCTGGTCGCCGTCGAGGCGCACGGTGGGCATGATCGCCCGGATCTCACGATCGCCCGCGGCGTCCAGGATCGCTGCCACGTCGGCGTACTGCGAGAGCTCATGGCAGCTCACGTACGTCGGCGGCAGCATGAGTACGTCGCCCGCGTCGACTGCGCCGACCGCGTCCGCGGGGCGGATCCAGGTGACTTGGTCGGACTCGCTGGTCACGTCCCGCGTGATCTGCCCGGCGGGGAGCGCGGCGACGAAGAACGCGGTGTCATACCGCTTGGGCTCGAACTCCGGCGTGATCCAGTGCGTCCACGGCCCGAGCAGGTCGGCCCGCAGCACCAGCCCGCGCCGGTGCAGGAACTCAGAGAACCCCAGCTCGCGCGATTCCAGCGCGACCCGGTCCGCCTCCCAGCCGGCACCGGTGGTGTCCTCCACCACGGCGTCGGCGGACGGACCGGCCAGCAGTACGCCGGACTCCTCGAACGTCTCGCGCACCGCCGCCGCGACGTACGCCGCCGCGGTGTCGGCGGAACACCCGAATCGCTCCCCGAACCACGCCGGCGCCGGCCCGGACCACGAGTCGGCCACGGTGGAGTCTGTGGCGTCGACGCGGCCGCCGGGGAAGACCGTCATCCCGGCGGCAAACGCCATCGTCCGCTGCCGCCGCAGCAGGTAGACCTCCGGCCCACCAGCAGACCCCGCCCTGCCCGCGCGAGCCGCCCCCGCCGCGCCCACCACCTCCGCCGCGCCCACCACCTCCGCCGCGCTCGCCGCACCCGCCGCGTCCACCACATTCGCCGCGTCCGGGAGTGGGTCGCGGACGAGGATGACGGTAGCGGCGGGGCGGGGGGTGGTCGGGGTGCGGGTGCCGCGGGCGTACTCCAGCGCGACCTCGGCCATCCGGCCGGTCAGGAGCTGTGACTTCAGATCACGCATCGACGATCGAGCCTCCGCAGGACGCGGATCAGCTGACCTCGACGATCAGCTCGACCTCGACGGGGGCGTCGAGCGGCAGGACCGGTACGCCGACGGCGCTGCGGGCGTGCTGGCCGGCGTCGCCGAAGACCTGGCCGAACAGCTCGGACGCACCGTTCGCGACCTGCGGCTGACCGGTGAAGTCCGCTGTGGAGGCGATGAACGCGACCGCCTTGACGATCCGCTTCACGCCTCCCAGATCGCCGATCTCCGCCTTGACCGCGGCCAGTGCGTTCAGCGCGCACTGCTGGGCGCACTCGCTGGCGACCTCGGGCGTGACCGCGTCGCCGACCTTGCCGGTGGCGATCAGCGTGCCCTCGCGCAGCGGCAGCTGGCCGGAGGTGTAGACCAGGTCACCGGTCCGGACGGCCGGGACGTACGCGGCGACCGGCTTGGCCACGTCGGGCAGCTTCAGGCCGAGCTCGGCGAGCTTCTCCTCGGGGTGGCTCATTTGTCCTCGATCTCCCGCTTGAAGTAGGCGACCAGGTTCTCCGGGTTCAGCCCCGGGACGACCTGGACCAGCTCCCAGCCGTCCTGGCCGAAGTTGTCCAGGATCTCCTTGGTCGAGTGGACCAGCAGCGGCGCGGTGAAGTACTCGAACTTCTTCAT
>DASSDE010000103.1:0-7959 GCA_035697365.1 Kribbella sp.
GATCGGTGAGGTCATCAACGAGGCCCTGGCCGAGGCCGAGGTGCCGGCCGAGGACATCGCCGCCGTGGTCGCCGCGAGCCCCGGCATCGTCGACGAGCACACCGGCCGGGTCCAGCTGGTCCCGAGCGTGCCGGGCTGGTCAGCCGTCGACCTGATCAAGCACGTGCGTGGGCTGCTCGACTGCCCGGTCATGCTCGACAACGACGCCAACCTGGCCGCCCTCGCGATCGCTGCTGCGCGCGGCGGCACCGGCACGTTGCTGGCTGTCCAGTGGGGTGAGCGGCTGGGTGCGGGCATCGTCATCGACGGGCGACTGCACCGCGGTACCGGAGCGGCCGGGGAGATCGGCTTCATCGCCACCGACACCGCCGATGTGATCAACCCCGACGACAGCCGCGGCCCGCTGGAGCGTGCGGTCGGCTCCGAGGCGATCGCGGCGCTGGGACGCCAGGCGGTGCTGGACAACCCGAATTCGCGGCTGGCCGAGCTGGGTGGCGAGCAGCTCGACACAGCGGACGTGTTCGCAGCCGCTGCGGAGCGGGACCCGGTCGCACAGGCCGTCGTACAGCAGGTGGCGCGGACATTCGCCCGTGCGCTGGCTCCGTCCGTACTGGTGCTCGACCCGACTGCTGTCGTCATCGGTGGCGGTGTCGCTCGCGCCGGCGCTGTGCTGCTCGACGCCATCTCGGATCAGCTGCGCCTACTCACCCTCAACCACCCCAAGCTCGAGCTCTCCGCACTCGCCGAGGACGCGGTAGTCACCGGCGCCATGCGCATGGCCCTGGACGAGGTCTGGCAGCGCAAGCTCCCGACCCCGGCCATGACCAGCACTACCTAGGTCCCCGCACCACGTTCGCACCAGGAGCCCCGCACCAGCACGTGTAGGTGAGCTCGTAGAGCACCTGCCCCGCCAGGTCCAGCCGGCGGTCCAGGCCAGTCACCATGCTCATCGGCAGCAGCATGCGCCGATCGCAGGCAGAGCAGGTGATGACGATCATCGCGTGCCCCAGCTGTACGCACGGGTCACGTAGAGGCGGTGGATCCGGCGCCAGTGCGCCCACAGGTCGTCGAGGAACCACTTCCACCGCAGGTCGATCGGAATGCGATTACTCATGTGCACACCCACCACAGAGAATTACTGCCACGACTGTTTCAGTGGAAAGAGCGTACGGCAGCCGGGGTCGTGCGTGGAAGGGGATTACCGGAGGGCGCGGGCGATCGCGTCTGGGCGGTCGAGGTGGACCAGGTGGGCTGAGTCCTTCAGGACTTCGACTGTTGCGCCCAGTAGGTCGGCCAGCTTTTGCTGGCCTGCCAGCCAGCCTTTGGCGGTGAAGCGGGAGCTCCCGCCGGTTGCTACCAGGAGTGTTGTGGGAGCGATGGTGCCTACTGGCGCGGCCACCAGCTTGGTCACCTCCGCGGCTAGCTCCCAACTGCCGGCCAGCTCGTCCCAGAACAGCAGCCATGAATCACGGCCGCCGTACCGCGCTTTGGCGGTTGCTCTCGACAATGGGTCGTGGTTCGCCGTACTGCCCAGCCGCACGATCAGCCGCCGTACCGCAGGTCCGAGCGACTGCGGTACGCCGACCCATGCCAGGGCCTTCACCACCGACCGCACCGCCCGGTCCCCACCCCGCCCCGGGTAGAACGGACGCCACCCGGTCTCCGAGGTGAGGCTGCTGTCGACCAGTACCAGCCTGGTCACCTCATGCGGCCTGGTCAGCGCCCAACGCAGTACGGCGAGGCCACCGATCGAGTGACCGACCAGTGCGACCTCGGCCTCGGGCGGTACGCCGGCTGCCGCGCGCAAGGCGTCCACGTCCGACGTGATCGGCGTACGCCACGGATCGATGACCCGGACGTCGAGGTCCGGCAGCAGCTCGACGACCCGGCCGAACTCCTCCGGAGTCTCAGCCAGGCCAGGCACCACGATCCAGGTCACTGTCATCGAGACAAAGCCTGCCTCAGACCTGGTAGCAATGTCCCCAGCATTAGGCAAACGAGCAGCACCGAGACGCGCTGGAGAATGCCCGGTGCATCCAGGTCGTCACCCACGAGCACATCGTGTCCCGTCTGCAACCCCAGCCACGTCTGCGTCACAGCAACCGCAGCAGCCAGTACGGCAACCAGCCTGCTCCAGGCGCCGCCCCAGCCCGCCCTCCGGAGTACGAGCACCGCGAAGACCCCCATGGCGATGCTGCCGAGACCTGCGACCGTCGAGGTCACCTCATGCAGCACCAGGTCCACGCCTGTCTGTCCGTTCGCCTCAGCTGCCCGGCACGCAGCACTGGCCGAAGGAGCACAGTCCATCGGCGACAACGAGTCGAACAGCGTTCCGAGCCCGAACGCCGCCGTACTGATCAGCAGCCCGCCCAGCTCACGCTGCGCCCGCGCCGCCGGTCTCCCCAGTAGTACGGCGATCAGCAGCAACACGCCGGTCGCCAGATCCATCGCCCGCGCCCAGAGACTCGTTGACTGGTCCAACGCACCCAGCTCACTGAGGAACGAGTTGCCGACGTCCAGCGGGAAACCGGCCGCCGCCTCGAGCAGCAGGCTGCAGTAGAGCACAGCCGCAGCCAGCATCAGGTTGCGGATCAGGCGGTACGGAACGGCGGCCATGCCGAACACCGTCCCATGTAAACCAAAGTATTGGCTGTGGCGTCAGCTGTACCGTCAGGGTAGTGCTAGGTCGACCGAAGTCTCAGCAAAGTAATGGGATGATCGGCGGGTGCCGTCGGAACAAGCAGCAGTGATCCCGGCGTGGCAGCATCGTGCCGCGGTCTGGGTGGGCCGCGTTGTCGTGCTCGCCTCCGTGTGGTCGTTCATCGCGATCCCGCTGCATGTCGGCGCCCCGGGATTCGTCAAGCACGTCGACACCGCGTTCGACTTCGTCGGCATCCCGGCCGGGCACACGTTCTTCTCCGCCGTCTACCTCGCGGTCGTCGGCAGCGCCTTGCTGCGCGGCAAGCGCGCGGCCCTGCTCTGGGTGCTGTGGGTCTTCGAGGCGCTCTGGCTGCTCGCACAGGTTGCGGGGATCGCCTTCACCAGCGTCCGGCTGGCCAATCCCACCGATGCCGATCTGCTCCGCGACTTCGGTCCGGCGAGCGTTCAGGACCTGGAGTGGGGCATCGTCCAGGCCGTCGTGGTCGCCGCGATCGTCGTTCTGCTGTGGACGATCCGCGGCGCCTTCCCGGCCCGGCTCGCCCCCGGTAGCCGCCGGCTCGCGATCGCCGCGCTGGTCTCCGGCATGGTGATCTCGATCGCGGTCAGCATCACCCTCACCCAGTTGTTCCCGCGCACGCTCAGCGGCCAGCGACAGAAGATCGGCTGGGCCGTGATCGCCGCGCTCGGCCAGTCCCGCAACAAGATGGGCGGTCACGAGGGCCACGGCTGGATCGGTCTCACCGTCGGCGCGATCTCGGCCGCCTCGCTGGTGGTCGCGTTCTGGATCTTCCTCCGCTCGGTGCAGCGCGTCCGGTACCTGACCCAGCCGGAGGAGCTCGAGGTACGCCGGTTGCTGCTGCTGCACGGCGAGCGCGACTCCCTCGGGTACTTCGCCACCCGCCGGGACAAGGCGGTGGTGTTCGCCCCGGGCAACGACGCCGCGATCGCGTACCGCGTGGTGAACGGTGTCAGCCTGGCCAGCGGCGATCCGCTCGGTGATCCGGTCGCGTGGCCGGCCGCGATCCAGCGCTGGCTGGCCGAAGCCCGCCGGTACGGGTGGTCACCCGCGGTGCTGTCGGCGAGCGAGGAGGCGGCGCGGGCGTACGTCGATGCCGGGCTGCGCGCGCTGTCGATGGGCGACGAGGCGATCATCGACGTCGCGGACTTCACGCTCGAGGGCCGGACGATGCGGCCGGTTCGTCAGGCGGTGACGCGGGTGCAACGCGCCGGGTACCACGCCGAGGTGGTGCGGCACGGAGACCTGTCGCCACAGGCGATGGCGGAGTACACGAGGCTCGCGGAGAAGTGGCGGGGTGCGCGGACCGAGCGCGGTTTCTCGATGGCCCTGAGCCGGTTGGGCGATCCGGCCGACGCGCGCTGCGTGATGGTGATCGCGCGCGACGCCGACGGTCAGGTCCGTGGCCTGCTGTCGTTCGCTCCCTGGGGCGTGCGGGGCGTCTCGCTGGACCTGATGCGGCGCGACCCCGAGTCCGTGAACGGGTTGATCGAGTTCATGGTGACATCGCTGGTGGAGGCTTCCGGCGACCTCGGCATACACCGCATCTCGCTGAACTTCGCGGTGTTCCGGGAGATCTTCAGCGACGCCGAGCGGGTCGGGGCCGGACCGGTGCTGCGACTCACGAACGCCTTTCTCACCGCGGCATCGCGGTTCTGGCAGTGGGAGAGTCTCTACCAGTCGAACGAGAAGTACCTGCCGCGCTGGTCGCCGCGCCTGATCTGCTACTCACGTGGAGCCTCGCTGGCACAAGTGCTGCTGGCAGTCGGTACCGCGGAGGGCTTCCTGCCGGCGCCGCGGCCGTGGACCCGTGTCGACAGCATCGGATCCGCCGAACGGCACGCGATCAAGGCCACGGACGGTCAGGCGTTCGCCACCGCCGTACGCGAACAGGAAACCGAGCTGCTGCGGCCGGCGCTGCCCGAGCGCAAACTCACCGAACAGGAACAGATCCGGCGGACGAAGCTCGCCCAACTCGTTGCTGCGGGCATCGATCCGTACCCGGTCAGCGTGCCGCGGACCGAGACGCTGGAGCGCGTCCGCGAGCTGTACCCGAACCTGCCGGCCGATCATCACACCGGCCACACCGTGTCCGTGACCGGACGGGTCCTGCGGATGCGGGACCACGGCGGCCTCTCGTTCGCGCAACTGCAGGACGGGCTCACGCAGCTGCAGGTGATGCTCACGGCCGAGTCCTGCGGCGAGGTACCACTGGACCAGTGGCGACGGCTCGTCGACATCGGCGACCACGTCAGCGTGACCGGCGAGATCGTCACCAGCCGCCGCGGTGAGCTGTCGCTCGCCGGCACCTCGTGGACCATGGCCGCGAAGTGCCTGCACCCCTTGCCGGACAAACGAAAGGGTTTCACCGACCCCGAGGCCCGCGTCCGGCAGCGGCACATCGACCTGGTGATGAACCCGGACTCGCTGCGGATGATGCAGCAGCGCAGCGCCGCCGTACGGGCCCTGCGCAACGGTTTCGAGACCCGCGGCTTCATCGAGGTGGAGACGCCGATGCTGCAGGCCGTCCACGGCGGCGCGAACGCGCGGCCGTTCGTCACGCACATCAACGCCTACGACACCGACCTGTTCCTGCGGATCGCGCCGGAGCTGTTCCTGAAGCGGCTCAGCGTCGGCGGGATGGGCAAGATCTACGAGCTGAACCGGAACTTCCGCAACGAGGGCGCGGACGCGACCCACAACCCGGAGTTCACCTCGGTGGAGGCCTATCAGCCGTACGCCGACTACCACGTGATGCGCGAGCTCACCCGCGAGCTGCTGATCGAGGCGGCGACCGCGGTGTACGGCAAGCCCGTCGTCCGGCGGGACGGCGAGGAGATCGACATCTCCGGCGACTGGCCGGTGATCAGCGTCCACGACGCGGTCGGCAACGCCGCCGGTACGGAGATCGGCCCGGACACGCCCGCGGACCGGCTCCGGGAGCTGTGCGCGGAGCACGGCGTCCACACGACGTTCGACATGTCCGCGGGCGAGCTGGTGCTGGAGCTGTACGACGAGCTCGTGGAGCCGAACACCACGCTGCCGACGTTCTACACCGACTTCCCGCTCGAGACGTCGCCACTGACCCGTACCCACCGCTCCGAGCCACGGCTCGCGGAGCGCTGGGACCTGGTCGCGTTCGGTGCCGAGATCGGTACGGCGTACTCCGAGCTCGTCGACCCGGTCGAGCAGCGACGACGACTCACCGCGCAGTCCCTGAAGGCCGCCGCGGGCGATCCGGAGGCGATGTCGCTGGACGAGGACTTCCTGTCCGCCCTGGAGTACGCGATGCCGCCGTCGGGCGGTCTCGGGATCGGCGTGGACCGGGTGATGATGATGCTGACCGGGCAGAACATCCGGAGCACGCTGGCCTTCCCGTTCGTCCGCCCTGCACCACGGGACTGATGCTTTACCCTTGGGTAGCACATGGGTGGGGACCTGGGGGTGGGGATGAGGCGCTGGCTTGCGCTCTGTGTCGGGGTGGGTCTGGTTGCGGCCGGCTGCGGAGGGAGACCGGAGCATTCGCCGAGCCCGGTCGCGTCCACGTCCGGAGGTGCCGTCCCGGCGCCGGCTTCGTCGGTCCCGACGTCCGCACCGCTGAGCGTTTCGGCGTACCAGGCCGAGCTGACCCGGATCGATCAGGTGCTGGCGGGCTCCGCGCGGACGCTGACGCGCGTACGGACGGCGGAGGGCCTCGGTGAGGGGATGCGCACGCTGGCACGGTCGCTGAACACGGTCGCGATCCGGCTGGCGGCGTTGGTGGTGACGCCGCAGTTGGCCGGCGCACACGCGCTGTTGCAGGAGCGGATCGGGGTCGTGGCGAGCCGGTTGACGAGTACGGCGGACGCTACCGAGGACGATGCGCGGTGCGGTGGGGCCGCGTACACCTCACAGAAGGTGCAGCGGCAGGTGCGCGCCGACCTGGGTACTGCGTTCGACCAACTGGAGCGGTTGAAGCTGAGGTTCGGCGCAACATTGCCGGACCCGGGGCCGGCCCCCAAGAGCGAACGGCCGGCGAGCGGCGAGGTCCTGATCCGGCGCGGTCCGGAGGGCACCGGCCGGCTCCGGATCACCAACGGCACCGCGACGGACGTCGCGATCTCGCTCGTCGGCGACGGGAAGCCGCCGGGCAGCCCCCAGGTGATGCTCTACCTCCAGGCGACCAGGACCACCACCGTGAACCGCATCGGCGGCGCCTACCGCCTGTACTTCAAAAGCGGCGCGGACTGGGACCCGAAACGCCGGCAGTTCCGCTCCGCCTGCACGTTCAAGAAGTTCGACCAAACCTTCACCCGCAACCAGGGCTGGCAAATCAACCTCCAACCCCGCCCCACCGGCAACGCCCCCACCACCGAAGTAGAGGCCTACTAGAGGCCGAGGGTGCCTAGGAGGGCTCCGAGGAGGGCTCCTAGGCCGGTGGGCTGGTTCGGGTCTTCAGGGGTGGTGGGGGGTGGGGTGGAGGTCGGCGGCTTCGTGGGTTTGGAGGTCGGCTGGGTTGTCGGGTCCTGGGTGGTGGGAGGCTGGGCGGTCGGCGGGGCGGGCGGGCGGGTTGTCTGCGGTGGTGGCGCGGTCGGTGGGCGGCGAGTGACCGGCGCGGTCGTACGGCCGCTGGTTGTCTGCGCGAGCTCCGGTGTCGGCAGTCCCGCGGGTTGCGTGGTGGGGCACGGCGTGGTCGCGGTGCCGGACGGGAGCTGCACCTGCCCGGGGTTCGTTGCGGTTGGCAACGACGTCGGTACGGAGGTGGGCGGCGGCACCACCGGGGTCGTGCTCGGGGGCGGCGTGGTCTCGTGCGGGACCACGATCTCCTGGTTCGGCTGACCGGGCTGCGGCGCGGCGACCGGGCTGGCCGGCTCCGGGCCGCCGCCGGGGAGCGGCAGGAAGGACGCGCCGATCCGCGGACCGCCGAGCAGGGCGATCAAGACGAGCAGCAGGTATCCGAGCAGCAGGATGCCCACGCCGGTGGCGACCTGACGGCGACGCCGCGGGTGCTGCCAGGGCGAGCGTCGGGAAGCCGGAGCAGGCATGGCATTCACAAGGCCCGCAGAGTATCGGCTGACCAGGCGTTTCAAACAGTCCTTGGAAGAAAATCCACCCAAAAGTGAAACCAATGGCAAATTCGGTGCCACCTACGCGACGGTAGGAATGCGATGCGTTAAATCAGCGCCTGGAGGCCGATCACCGACAGCAGGCGGAGCTTCTCGGCGGCGTCGGTCCCCGGGGCCGCGGTGTAGACCACGATCCGCAGGTCGCTGCCCGGTACGGCGAGCACGTCGCAGTCGATC
>DASSDE010000104.1:0-6633 GCA_035697365.1 Kribbella sp.
CACCGTCGTACGCCGGCTCCGCGGCTCCACCAAGTCCGCCGTCGGCCTCGCCGAGCTCACGAAGACGGTGGTCGAGGCGATCGACGCGGATCAGCAACACCTGCTGGCGGAAGCGACCGACCGCCAGAACGCCCGCATCACCACGGTGTCGACGATCGACGACGCGGTGCAGGCGACCGCGTCCGGCTGGGCGCGCCTGCCGTACGACACCGTCGGCGAAGACGGCGAGGACCGCCTCGCCGAGTCCGGCGTGACGGTCCGCTGCCTCCAGCGCCCGGATGGCTCGCTCCCGATCGAGGACAACGAGCCGGACCTGATCGCGTACGTGGCCCGCTCGTACTAACGGTTGTAGGGCTCGGCCTCCAGTTTCAGGCCGGAGGCCGAGCCTGGCGTCGTGACGGTGACGGTGCGGGTCTCGCCGGGGAGAAGCCAGAAGTAGTTGTCGGAGTACGTTGCCGGCAGCACCCGCTCCCCTGCCCGGTCCCGCAACGACAACCGCACCATCGCCGCGACCACGGTGCCGGTGTTGCGGACAGTCGCGGTCAGCGCTCCATGCCGGGTGCTTGCTCGTACGTCGAGGCGCGCCCCACCGAGCTCGTTCAGCGCCTGCATGGCACTCGGCCGGCGGTACCGCCAGTAGGTGTTCTCCGACAGGACCTTGCCGCCGCTGGTCAACGTCAACCTGAGCAGGTGGAGATCGGGCAGCTCGTCGCCGAACGCCACCTGGAAACCGTCCGTTTTGTTGCT
Organism: Kribbella sp.; assembly: GCA_035697365.1. Taxonomy (GTDB): domain Bacteria; phylum Actinomycetota; class Actinomycetes; order Propionibacteriales; family Kribbellaceae; genus Kribbella. Next base: position 748 of record DASSDE010000104.1, read on the forward strand.
GCCCGCAACTGTCACCGGACCGGTGCGAGTTGCCAGTCGGCGTCCGTCGAGGGCGTACACATCGGCGTTGACGGTGCCTTCGACCGGCTGCGTCGTGTGGTTGACAACCACCGTCGTCCAGTCCGTACGGTTCGCCTGGACGTGGATCGGCTCGCAGCCTTTGCGGGCGCCGTAGTAGCTGCCGTTGACGTCCAGGTCGTAGTCGTAGGTCTGCCAAACGGTCGAGTGCCACGCCGGATGCGACATCCAGAGCAGCAGCGCCGACGCATCGCTCCACAAGTGCGCGTTCCAGGCCTCGAACATCGCGCGCAGGTTCTCGTAGTTCACGAACTGCGCCTTGCGGGTGAACTCCTCCAGTCCGCTCGACGACCCGAGCCGTTCCTCGATCGCCCCGAGGTACGTCTCCGGCCGCTGGTTGCCGTGCGTGGACCAGTCGTGGTGGTACCACGGCGTACCGATCGGCCAGCCGGCATCATCGGCACCGACCAGGTTCCGCATGCTCTCCACGACCGGGATCGTCGGCATCCCGATCTCGGTGTGGAACCCGAAGTTGAACGTGTCGTAGGTGTTCGCGTCGAAGTACTTCGCCGGATCGACCCAGTAGTACGGCCCGTGGCCCGACACGAACCCCGCGGCGGAGTCCGGCAGGTACAGGATCTCGTTGTCCTCCTCGCGGATCGCGGCCGCGATCCCGGCGTCGATCGCGGCCGGCGGATGCTCCTCGTTCGCGCCGCACCAGATCACGATGCAGGGATGCGACCGGTACCGGACGATCGTGTCCCGGGCGATGTCGACGTACCCGGGCAGGTCGTCGGTGAACGGTCCCGCCTCCCAGAAGTCGTTCCAGACCAGGATCCCGTTCTCGTCGCAGGCCTGGTAGAACTCCTCCCGCGTACTCGAACCGATCCAGTTCCGGATCATCGTGAAGTTCATGTCCCGGTGCATCCCGATGACGGCGCTCATCTTGTCCTCGGGCATCCGGCGGAGCAGTTCGTCCCAGCCCCAGTTGCCGCCGCGGCAGAACACCCGCACCCCGTTCACACTGATCTTCAACGGCACCGGTGCGTTGCTGACCGTTTCAACGTCGGTCCAGCTCTGGCCGTCCTGCGACACCTGGACCGTGAACAACAGCGCGTACGCGGTCTCCCACAACAGCTCGAGCTGATCGAAGGCCTTCGGCGCTCCCAGATCGACCTGGATCCACTCGTCGTCGTTGTACTGCGAGGACCACCGGCTCTTGTCGTTCCCGTCGATCGCCTGCGGTGCCGGACTCCCGTCGTCCGACGAAGCCGTCGCCGTACCGGTCCGCGCGAGGTCCACCGACGGATCGGCGGAGTCCTTGATCGCCAACGTCCACAGCGAATAGCCCCACCCGGTCGCGCGACGGCGGCCTTGGATCCGGAGGTACTGGGCGGTCTGCGGGGCGAACGTGACGGTCTGCGACGCACTGTTCGTCGCCGGATCGATCACGATCGGCAGGTCGTAGTCGTAGGAGAACTCGCGGATCCCGAAGCTGGTTGTCCTGCTGTCGCTCACTGCACCACCGACGGATGCGGTGACGGTCAACTCCTGCAGCGCCGGTGCACCGTAGCCGTTCGGCCACCACAGTTGCGGGTTGTCGATCGTCACCGTGTCGAAGGGAACGTTCGTGGTGGCGTTCGGCTGGATGGTGACGGTCTTGCGGGCCGTATGTCCAGGGAAGGTTGCCTGCACCGTGACCGTCCGGGCCACGGCGGCCGCGTTGCGTACCGGGATCGTGATCGCCACGGTTGCACGGTCACGGCTCGGGACCTCGGTGACGATGCGCGGATCGCCGACGACGGCGTCACCGGTGTAGCGAAGGCGGACGTGGTTCCAGATGCCTGCAGCCCGATCGCGGACCGCGGGCATCCAGTCCCAGCCGGACGCGGCGAGCAGCGTCGGCGAGTCCAGATACAAGGTCGCCGACTGGACAAACGATTGCCCTGCATCGCCCTTGTCACCAGCGGTTCCGGGATGCGGCATCGGGGTGATCCGGACCGCGAGGGCGTTCTTCGCCTGCAGCGCCGCGGTGACGTCGAAGGCGGCCCGCGCGAACGGGTGCTTCACGGATCCGACGGACGTCCCGTTGAGCCACACCTCGCCGAGATGGTTGACGCCGTCGAACTCCAGCCACGCCCGCCCGCTGCCGGCCGGCCGGTCGAACTTGCGGTGGTACCACCACGCGTGCCGACTGAGCGCCTCCGGCACCTCGAGGTTGTTCATCCCCTCGACCGGATCCGGCAAATGCCCTTGCTCCACAAGCGATCCCAGTACGGTTCCGGGAACCGTCGCGGGCAGCCACGTCGACGTGTCCGTTGCCGGTTGGGCGAGCACCGCGCCATCCGACGTACTCGCGAACTCGTCCATCGTCAGCGTCCAGCCGGACTCGATCGGGTACGTACCGTCGGCGGCCTTCCGCAGCGCGGGCGGTCGATCCAGGTGCCGGCCCCAATCGGTCCAGCCGGTCGCCTCGGGACGATGCGCTCCGGTACTGCCGTACACCTGGAAACCGTTCAGGCCAAGGGCATTCGTGTTCGCCTGGCGGGTGCCGGTGAGACGCACGTACTGCGCAGTCACCGGCGACGGCAGCGCGATCTCCACCGCGCCGCCGGGACTGTTGGTCACCTGGTGCACGGTCTGCCAGGACGTGCCGTCCATCGAGGTGTCGACCCGGAAGTCCAGCGGCGAACTGGACAGCAACTCCTGCCCCGTCGTGTTCCCGTACGGGTTGCCGCCGGAGAAGTCGAAGGCAGGATCCTGCGCTGTCGCCTCGAACGTGAGCCGTACGGACTCCACCCGGCAGCGCGCCTGCAGGTCGACCATGATCCACTGCGGATCCGTGCCGCCGGCCCGCCAGCCGGATCCGCGCACGCCCGGAATCGCCAGGCCGTCGACGGCGAACTCCGGCGGCGTCGCGGCGTACGCGGTCGAAGACGCCCGCACCGGACGGAACCGCGCCAGGTCGGTCGCCTGCGCGGATGGTGTCGCCCGGGCGGTGGCCGGCAGCGTCCAGGACGCGAGCAGTCCACCACTCGTTGCGAGAAAAGCCCGGCGGGACACAGCATCGAGCGGCACAGGAACCTCCCAGGGCGGCGGGGATATTTATGAATTAACCACCCGGAAGTTACTTCATCCGATCAACTATGTCGAGAGGTCAGCGAGCCAGGTACTTGCGGACGTCCTCGGCGACCTGGGCGCGGTAGCGGAAGCCGTACTTGCGCAGGATCGCGCTGAGGTGGGTCTTGACGGTGTTCAGGCTGACCCCGAGCTCCGCCGCCAGTTGGTCGTTGTCGAGGCCGTCGGCCAGCAGCAGAGCGACTCCCTGCTGCGCTTTGGTGAGCGTGGTGAACCGCCGTTCCGGACCCTCGTCGGTCTCCATCAGCATCTCGATGAGTTCGGACTGGATGTGCTCGGCCGCGTCGACGATCCGCTCCAGATGCTGGTGCACCGCCGTACCGACGTCGGGCTCGTCGAGCGCCTCGGCCGCGATCTCGCGGATCGACGCGACCCGGTGCGTCAGGTACTCCATGACGTGGTCCGAGGTCAGCAGGTTCGGGCCGACGTCCCCAGCGGGCAGCCGGCGCAGCGCCTCCCGGTCCTCGCCCTCACGGGTCAGCACCCGCTCCACCACCTCGCTCAGCCACTCGAACGCCCGCACCGCGTTGTCGTCGTACGTCCTGGGCGTGTAACTCTGCATCGACAGCATCCCGAACAGCTGGTCAGGCCCGTCCTTGGCCGGCCGGTAGATCGGCACGGTCACGGCGTCCTCCGAGCGCCGGGCCGGATCCCCGACCGGTACGCCGGCGTGCAGCACGAACCCGTTGTCGTACCCGAACCGGTACGTCTGCCGGTGCTTGAGCAACCACGCGGTCTGCCCACTGGGCCCGAAGATGTGCGTGTCCGGATCGACGTACTGCCCGTCGTCGTACCCGTACGGATACCGCACCCGGCTGGTGCCCTGCAGGAACCCGACGTAGAACGCGTCGACGTGCGCGATCTTCCCGGCCACCACCCGGACGTAGTCGTACAGCCCGTAGTGGTCGGAGCGGAACAACGCTTCGATCTTGTGGTACGCCTCGCGCAGGATGATCGCGGTCTCGGCATCAACCCGTAGCGGGGCAGCCTTGTCTGCTTCCACAGCGGCTCCCGAGCAGCAATCGATCACTTGAGACTATGCCGCCGTACGCCGCCCGGATCAAGGCCGCCGGAACAGCAGATGCGGGCGGTGGGTGAGTCCCCGAGTCGCCCTCCCAAGCCTCGGTCGAACTCACCACCGCCCGCGTCCACGAGCAGGACACCGGTGTTCGTGCGCCCCCGCGTCGATCGTTCCCGCTGCCCCCAGCGGGACTCCGACCCCCCGACGGATGGTTCGGTGCCCTTCCTCCCCCTGTTGACTACACGGTGACACCGAACGCGGTCCGTGACCATCGCCCGGGGCATGATCTTGCCAGGGCCCCGATCTCACCCTCGGAATGACGCCCGTGTAGTCGATTACAGCCAGCTGGTGTCGAGCGGTTTGCCCTCGGCGTACCCGGCGGCGGTCTGCAGTCCGACCACGGCACGCTCGTGGTACTCGGTCAGGTTCGCGGCGCCGACGTACGTACAGGAGCTGCGGATGCCGGACACGATCGAGTCCAGCAGGTCCTCGACGCTCGGGCGCTCCGCGTCCAGATACATCCGCGCGGTAGAGATCCCTTCCTCGAAAATGCTCTTCCGGGCGCGCTGGAACGGCGAGTCCTCGGCCGTCCGGGACTTGACCGCGCGGGCGGACGCCATCCCGAAGCTCTCCTTGTAGATCCGGCCCTTGCTGTCGCGGTGCGGATCGCCCGGCGACTCGTACGTACCGGCGAACCAGGATCCGATCATCACACTCGACGCACCGGCCGCCAGCGCCAGCGCCACGTCCCGCGGATGCCGTACGCCGCCGTCGGCCCACACGTGCTTGCCGAGCTCCCGCGCCCTGGTCGCACACTCGAGGACGGCCGAGAACTGCGGCCGCCCGACCGCCGTCTGCATCCGGGTCGTGCACATCGCGCCCGGCCCGACACCGACCTTCACGATGTCCGCACCGGCGTTGACGAGATCCGTGACGCCCTCGGCGGTCACCACGTTGCCGGCCACGATCGGCACCTGTGGAGCCAGGGCACGGACGCGTTCGACGACCTCGAGCATCCGCTCCTGGTGCCCGTGCGCGGTGTCGAGCACCAAGACGTCGATGCCGACGTCCAGCAAGGCCTTCGCCTTCTGCTCCGCGTCCCCGTTCATCCCGATCGCGGCCGCAATGCGGAGTTTCCCATTCGCATCCAGCGCCGGGTCGTACAGCGTGGCGCGGAGAGCCCGCTGGCGGGTAAGTATGCCGACGATCTCACCCTCGCGGTCGACGACCGGAGCCAGCCGGTGCCGACCGTCGTGAAGCTGGTTGAACGCCGCCTCCGGATCGATCCCGGACGGCAACGTGAGCAACTCACGGGACATGATCGCGTCGAGCTGCGCGAACCGGTCCACACCGGAGCAGTCCGCCTCCGTCACAACACCCACCGGACGTCCCCGGTCAACCACGATCACGGCACCGTGGTTGCGCTTCGGCAACAGGTTCAGCGCCTCGCCGACCGTACCGGTCGGGGGCAGCGTCAACGCCGTGTCATGCACCGGGTCCCGCTGCTTGACCCAGGCAACAACCTCGGCGACCACGTCCACCGGAATGTCCTGCGGAATCACCGCCAACCCACCACACCGCGCGATCGTCTCCGCCATCCGCCGCCCCGACACCGCGGTCATGTTCGCCGCAACCACCGGAATCGACGCCCCGGTCCCATCCGCCGTCGACAGATCCACATCCAGCCGCGACGCCACTCCCGACCGGTT
>DASSDE010000105.1:0-2103 GCA_035697365.1 Kribbella sp.
GGGATGTCGGTCGGCCGGTGGACGGCAACGAACCCGAACGGTCGGTCGAGCGTGACCAGCAACGCCTTCGCGCTCATCGTCGGGACAGCTCCGGCCGGAGCAGCCATCGCAGTGACGGCCGCCGCCTCGAACCCGGTAGCCGAGAACCGCGCCAGCACAGCCTGCCGGGCCTGCCCGATCGCGAGCGGTTGCGCGCTCAGCCCGGGGAAATGCCCCCGTGTCGTGTCCGACGCCGCACTCAACCCGAAGACGTCCGGATGCTCCAGCAGATCATGCTCCGCGTCGATCTCGAAGTGCGGCATCGACAGCGCGACGCCAGGAAACGACGACTCGATGAGCTGAACGCCCGGCGCGGACCGCTCCGCCGCAAGCACCTCGGCACCACTCGCGCCGGCATCATCGAGCGCCAGGGCCGCACCCAGCACCGCTGCCCGTCCACCGTCACCAATCACGAGCCGTACGTCGAACTCTCCAACTCCACGTACCGTCACCACGGTCAACAGACCCGCCGCACTGTCGTGCACCCGCAAGCTGTCGAGATCACCGTCCGTACGCCCCAACCAAGGCCGCCCATTGCGCGCGTACTCGGAGAACGGCAACTCCCACTCCGTTCTCAAGGCCAGAGCCGAGGCCAGCACGAGCAGTACGTCCGGATCGAGCTCGACCGGCATCCGCCGCAGCAACCCGTCGGTTCGTTCAACCACCCAGGCGTCCAGCGCGGCCTGATCGGTCAGAGTCCCGCGAACCTCCGGCGGCAGGAATCGATCCACGCCCGCTTCCAGCTCGATCTCCGGCCGCGTCCACAGGCCGAGTGCCATCCGGAGCCCGGGTGCCTCGAGCAGACCGCCGTACCGTCCGCCAGACGCCTCGGCCAACTCCGTGTGCGCAGGCTCGTCCGCCACCTCGGCGAGCATCGCGAGCAGCGGCTGGATCCCGAGACCGGAGATCACCGTGCTGTCCTCGCCGGGCAGTTCGGCAATCCATCGTGCGGTCAGGCGACCGACTTGCAGAGCATCCACCCACCCATCCTCGCGCATCGAAGCGCGCCCTCGCCGACAATTCAGGCAGCTGAGACCAGGTCGCCCGACTTTGCCGGGCGCGGGGCGCGGCGGCGGATGATCGTGCAGGCCATGCCGCCGATCACCAGTACGGACGCGATCGCCTGCTGCAGTCCGACGGCCTCGCCGCGCAGCACCCAGGCCGCGGACATGCCGACGACCGGTACGAGCAGCGAGAACGGTGCGACCGTACTGGCGTCGTACTGACGCAGCAGGTAACCCCAGACGCCGAAGCCGAACAGCGTGGCCGCGAAGGCGAGGTACGCGATCGCCCCGATGCCGCTGAGGTGGATGTCGCGGAGCGCGTCCACGTCGGTCTGCATGCCCTCGGTGAACAGCGAGAGGAACAGCAGCGGTACGACGGCCACCGCACTGGCCCACACCATGAAGCGCAGCGTGTCCGGTGGCTTCGCGTACCGGGTGATCGTGTTCGACACGCCCCAGAACCCGGCGGCGACAATCACGAGTACCAGCGCACCTACCGGTGCGGACAGCTTGCGGTCCATGACAATCAGGGCGATCCCGACACACGCGATCAGGATGCCGGCGAGCTGCGCCGGCCGCGGGCGTTCCCGCAGGATGCCGATCGCGAACAGGACCGTGAAGATCACCTGGCTCTGCAGGACGAGCGACGACAGACCGGCCGGTACGCCATGGCCCATCGCGACGAACAACAGCCCGAACTTCGCCACACCGAGCGCAAGGCCGACGCCGATGACGTACCGCCAGGCGACCCGTGGCTTGCCGAGCACGAAGATCGCGGGCACGGCCGCGAAGAAGAAGCGCAGCGCGGACAGCAGCAGCGGCGGAACGCCTTCCAGCCCGACCTCGATGATGACGAAGTTGATGCCCCAGACAACGACGACACCGAGCGCGAGGAGCAGGTCACGAGGCTTCATACGGTCAAGTGTCGACGGGCGTACACTTAAGGACCAGCACTGATTGCTACCGCTATCGATGTAGGAGTGCTAAATGATGGATCTGGGCCGGCTGCGTGCCCTGCACGCCGTCGCGCAGTACGGATCGGTCAACCGCGCCGCCGAGG
>DASSDE010000106.1:0-2785 GCA_035697365.1 Kribbella sp.
CAGTTGACGCTGGGACATCAGCTTGCCGGGGTTGCGGACCAGGACCTCCAGCAGATGCCACTCGGTCGGCGTCAGGCGGACGTCGGCGCCGTTCGGCAGCGTCACGCGCTTGGCGGCCAGGTCGACGGCGGTGCCGCCGACGGCGACGGTCGGTTGGTCCTGGGCGAGATTGCTGCGTCGCAGTACGGCGCGCATCCGGGCTAGCAGCTCGTCGATCCCGAACGGCTTCGTGACGTAGTCGTCCGCGCCGGCGTCCAGCGCCTCGACCTTGTCGGTCTGGTCGGTTCGCCCGGACAGGACAAGGATCGGCGCGTCGGTCCAGCCGCGGAGCCCACGGATCACGTCCACGCCGTCGAAGTCCGGGAGCCCGAGGTCGAGGATCACCAGCTCCGGCGGGTGCTGCGCGGCGACCTTCAGCGCCGACGTACCGGTGCCGGCCAGGTGCACCTCGTACCCGCGCGCCTTCAGGTTGATCTGCAACGCCCGCACGATCTGCGGCTCGTCGTCAACCACTAGTACTCGGGTCACTCCCTGACCTTTCTCTCGTGCCGGGGACCGGGATGTCGGCGGCTTGCGCTGTCGGCATCGCGACCACCATGGTCAGTCCACCACCTGGAGTGTCCTCGGGCTGCAACGTGCCGTGCATCGCCTCGGCGAGTCCGCGGGCGAGCGCCAGTCCGAGCCCGACGCCGACGGTATTGTCGGTGTCGCCGAGCCGCTGGAACGGCGCGAACACCCGGTCCCGGTCCTCCCGCGGGATGCCCGGGCCGCGGTCGACGACGCGGATCTCGACGGTGTCGCCGAGCGCGCTTCCGGTGATCAGTGGTGGGCGCCCGGCCGGCGAGTAGCGGATCGCGTTCGCCAGCAGATTCGCGACGACGCGCTCCAGCAGCGCCGGATCCGCCTCGACCAGCGGCAGCGTGTCCGGGATGTCGACCGTCACTCGATCCGCACCGTCGCCGCCTTCGGCCAGTACGCCGGGGACGATCTCGTCGAGCGCCGTCGGGCGGGTGAACACCGGCAGTACGCCGGCCTGCAGGCGACTCAGATCGAGCAGGTTGTCCACCAGCCGCGACAACCGGTCGAGCGACTCGTCGGCGGTCTCGAGCAGCTCCGCGCGCTCCGACTCGCTCCACTCGACGTCGTCACTCCGCAACGACGTCACCGACGCCTTGGCCGACGCCAACGGGGACCGCAGGTCGTGGCCGACCGCCCGGAGCAACGCCGTCCGCAACTTGTCCGCCTCGGCGAGCGGCTTCGCCTCGGCGGCCGCCTCGCTCAACCGGCCGCGGTCGACTAGCGCCGCCGCGTGAGCCGCGAACGCGCCGACCAGCCGTCGTTCGTCCGCCTCCAACTGATGGCCTTGCAGGACCAGTACCAGGTCGTCGCGGGCCGGGATCTCCGCGTCGGCCTCCTCCGGACGCGTACAGGTGAGCGACCCGGCCGACGCCAACGGGCGCCACACCTCGGTGAGCTCGTCGTCGTCCACGCGCTCCATCAGACAGGCGCCGGTCATCCCGAACGCCTCCCGAACCCGCTCCAGCAAGGCGGGCAGCGCCGTCTCGCCACGCAGTACCGAACCGGCCAAGGTCGCCAACGTCTCCGACTCCGCGGCCGCCCGGGCCGCCTGTCTGGTCCGCCGGGCCGCACGATCCACGACCGAACTGACCATCGCCGCGATCAGGATGAAGATCAGCAGGGCGAGCGCGTTGTTCAGGTCGGCGATCGTGAAGGTCCGCCGCGGCGGCGTGAAGAACCAGTTCAGGACCAGGGATCCGCCGATCGCGGTCACCATCGCCGGCCACATCCCGCCGACCAGCGCCACCACGACCACCGCGAACAGGAACGCCAGTACGTTGCTGGTCAGGTTGAGCGTGTCGCCGCCGAGCCCGAGGACGAGTGCAAGCACCGGCGGCAGGACGATGGCCAGTACGAAGCCCTGGATCTTCCGTTTGCGGGACAGACTCCCGCGCATTCGCGGCAGCCGCCCGCGCCCCATCTGCGAGTGTGTGACGAGGTGGACGTCGATCTCACCGGAGTCGCGGATCGTGGTGGCGCCGATCCCGGGACCGGTGAACAGCGACCCGAACCGCGACCGGCGGCTGCCCCCGAGCACCAGTTGGGTCGCGTTCTCCGCCTTCGCGAAGGTCAGCAGCGCGGCCGGGATGTCGTCGCCGACCACCTGGTGATAGGTGCCGCCAAGCTTCTCGACCAGGTTCCGTTGCTCGGCCAGCTTGCTCGGGTTCGCACCGGTCAGTCCGTCGGACCGCGCCACGTGCACGGCGAGCAGATCGCCGCCCGACGAGCGGGCCGCGATTCGGGCCGCGCGGCGGATCAACGTCTCCCCCTCCGGCCCACCGGTGAGCGCGACGACGACGCGCTCCCGGGCCTCCCAAGTCGAGTCGATGTCGTGCTCCGCGCGGTACTGCTGCAGGCCCGCATCCACCCGATCCGCCAGCCAGAGCAGCGCAAGCTCCCGCAGCGCAGACAGATTGCCGACCCGGAAGTAGTTGCCCAGGGCAGCATCGATCTTGTCGGCGGCGTACACGTTCCCGTGCGCCATCCGCCGGCGCAGCGCCTCCGGCGTCATGTCGACGAGCTCGATCTGGTCGGCGGCCCGCACCACCCGGTCCGGCACCGTCTCCTGCTGCGGTACGCCGGTGATCTTCTCGACCACGTCGTTGATCGACTCCAGGTGCTGGATGTTGACCGCCGAGATCACGTCGATCCCGGCGGCCAGCAGCTCCTCGATGTCCTGCCAGCGCTTCTCGTTCCGGCTGCCCGG
>DASSDE010000107.1:0-7468 GCA_035697365.1 Kribbella sp.
AGCACCACCTCGGATTCCCCGTGGGGCACAGCGCGGACGTCGACAAGATCGCCGCGACCCTTGGGGCCGCGGTTTCCGACGAGCCCGGCCCCAACGGCCGGCGTCACTTCCAGTCGACGGGCTTCGTCCTCGCGCCGGACAGCTCGATCATCACGTCCGTGTACTCGAGTGGAGCCATCGGCCGACTCGTACCTGAGGACGTCATCGGCCTGGTTCGGTACCTCCGCGACCACAGCTGAGCAACGAGGCGAAGACCTTCGGCGAACTGCGTGAGCCTGTCGGCGGCTGGCAACCGCCGGCCGGCTCACCGCCGTCACGGCAGGCCACTGCGACGTGTGGCCGCTAGACGGTCATCCCCGGCGCTTGTAGCTTGCGACCGTCTCGGCGGAGCGGATGACGTACGGTTTCGAGGCGTTGAGGACAGTTCGGGCCGGCGTTCCGTACGGCAGGTCGAGCTGCCTGGAAAGCGCAAGCAGACTGAACCTGTAGTGGTGAACCTCGCCAGCTGGCGGGGCACGGCCCGTTGTACGTGGCCTCGTGCAGATCGCTCAACGCTTCGCGAGCTGGCGCAGGCTTCTCATGCTCTACCAATCCGGTCGAATCGGGCGGGATCGCCCACTCCACCCACTGAATCACCGGGTCGCCATCAGCACTGCGCTCGTCCTGATCGACCTCGGACAGCACCAGCTCCGCCGTACCGCTCGGGACATGGCGGAACACGAGCGGGGGTGAGTAGTCACCCTCTCCGTCGCAGGTCATCCGGGCATCGAAGCTGCCATCGGCATGAAAGCCTTCGCCGAGCTCGACCGCGAACCGGCCGTCATCTGTCGTCGGACCCCCACCAGCAGATGGCTTCGCACCACCCGAACAGCTACTGAGCCCGATGACGAGGGCCGCACAGGTCATCGCGACCTTCAGACGAATCACGGCCGCAACCCTATGCGCACAGCCACCTCGCTGCCCCTTACGAATCCCGGACGTCACGAAGCAGGCCGCCGTACGCTCCCCTCTACCTCCTGGGAGCCGGACGACGGCCTGTACCTCGACCACCCTCAATCACCCTGTTATCTGCGGAAACGCCTACCTGACACGCATCCCCGGGATCGCGCGGGAGATCACCAGGCGCTGGATCTCTGAGGTGCCTTCGAAGATGGTGTAGATCTCTTCCAGCGTCGCGGCGACTGGGCGCGAACAGGGCGAATTCGGCCTCTGCCCTGTGGTTCGTCTCTCAATGGTGACCGATGGTGATCGTCGTTTCTCAACGTCCCAGGTAGCAGTGACGGAGCAGCAATTTGCCTACGGCAACCTGTTTGGAACCCGGTAAGCGCCCGATCTGGCGCTCACCGCGCAGGTGCGGATGATGGAGGTATGGACAGGCAGTCGGTTCACGATGAGCTTGAGCGGGTTCGCGCGGATTTCCGGCAACTGGTGGAGTCGGCCGACGAGGGCCATCTGCGCAGGCCGTCGAGCGGTACGCGGTGGAACAACCGCCAGCTGCTCTTTCACATGCTGCTGGGATACCTGATCACCCGGGCACTGCTGAGACTTGTTCGTGTCTTTGGGCGTCTGCCGCTCGGAGCGAGCCGCACCTACGCGAACGTGCTGAACGCCGCAACCCGGCCGTTCGACGAGGTCAACTTCCTCGGCTCGTACGCCGCCGGCCGCACGGTCAGCCCGGCACGAATGGTCGTGATGTTCGACCACACGGTCGCCAAGCTTCACCGCCGCCTCGACGCCGAGACTGACGCCGACCTGGCCCGCGGCATGCATTATCCGACCCGCTGGGACCCGTTCTTCAAGGACTACATGACGCTGGCCGACGTCTACCGCTTCCCGACACAGCACTACGACTTCCACCGCCGGCAGCTCACGCTCGACGAGTGAGTCAGCAGCACCCTTTCAGGTAGGCCTGGAGGTCGGCGAGAGCTTCGGCGGCCCCTTCGCGATCGGCTCGGTAGAGGACGGTTTTGCCTTCGCGGCGGGAGGTGACGATGGCGCCGCGGCGGAGGATGTCGAGTTGCTGCGACGCCGTGGACTGGCCGATGCCGGCTTGCTCGGCGACCTCGTTGACGGACAGCTCAGCGCCGCGGGCGAACAGGAGCATGATGCGCTGACGAGTCGGGCTCGACAGAGCCTTGAGGAAGTCATGGGTGGCAGCGCGCAGCTCCGCGGGTATCGGTGGGTCTGCTTGCTTCGCCATGTCGCCAGGGTAGCCAATATCATCGTTTCGTCATATCGGGATATTAGGATATGTTGGCGTTATGAGAGACAACTCCGTGGTGATCATTGGGGGCGGCCAGTCCGGCCTGGCCGGGGCGTTCGCGGCGCGGGACGCCGGACTGCGGCCGGTGGTGCTGGAGGCCGGCGAGCGTACGGTCGGGTCGTGGCCGGAGTACTACGACAGCCTGACGCTGTTCTCCCCCGCCCGCTACAGCGGATTCCCCGGCGCACCGTTCCCGGGTGACCCCGACCGCTACCCGACCAGGGACGAGGTGGTGGCGTATCTCGACCGCCTCGCCGCACGGCTCGATGCAGAGATCCACACGAACACGCGCGTGACGGCCGTCGAGAACGAGGGCGCCGGCTTCCTCGTGCGCACCGACGCAGGCGAGCAGTTCCAGACGGGCGCGGTTGTCTGCGCGAGCGGCTCGTTCACCAACCCGCACATCCCGGACATCCCTGGTGAGTTCGCAGGTCGGCTGCTGCACGTGGCGGACTACCGCAGCCCGAAGCAGTACGCCGGTCAACGGGTCGTCGTGGTCGGCGCGGGCAACTCCGCGATCCAGGTCGCGTACGAGCTCGCCGAGGTCGCCAACACGACGCTGGCCGTGCGGCGTCCAATCCAGTTCGTACCTCAGATCCGCGCAGGCCGCGACATGCACTACTGGCTGCACACGCTCCGCCTCGACCTACTGCCACCCTCGGTTCTGAAGCGACTTATCCAGGGCACCCCGGTCTTCGACACCGGCATCTACAGCAACGCCCTGATGTCCGGCCTGCTCGACCAGCGACCGATGTTCACCCGCTTCGACGGCGACGAGGTCGTGTGGGCGGACGGGACCCGCGAGCGGGTCGATGCCGTCATCTTCGCCACCGGCTACCGCCCCAATGTCGCCTACCTCACAGGCCTCGGCGCACTCGACAACACCGGCATGCCGCTCCACAAACGCGGCCTCTCACTGACCCACGAACGCCTGGCATACCTCGGCGTCGAGTTCCAGCGCTCGTTCTCGTCGAACACGCTGCGCGGCGTCGCCCGCGACGCGAAGTACGTCGTACGCGCTATCGCAGGCGGCCGCGGCACAGCCAGGACCCGACGTGGATCAGTCTGACACTGCAAGGCCCGCTGCCATTTTCAGGTGTCCGCGACCCGAAGCCGGCCACAAAAGCGAGTTGCCGGTGCGTCGGTAGGCAGCCGCTGTACGACGAACAGCAGCAGGCCGGCGACGGCGCAGGCTGTCGCGACCAGTAGAACGAGTGACCGGTAGCCCAGAGCGGCGGCGAATAGTGCGCCGCCCAGTGGCGCGGTGGCCTTCGCGATGAGGATCGGCGCGGCCAGCGTGCCCGCGATCGTGCCGTAGCCGGTCGCGCCGTACCGCTCGAGCAGGATCGCCGGGGTGGCGATTGAGGCCACACCGAAGCCGAGACCGAACAGCACCAGGCATGCGATCGCTCCGAACAGATGGCGCCCTAGGACGGGCAGCAGCGACATCGCCACGCCCTGGCCGACGAGGATGGATCCGACGATCGTCGCCATGGGCAACCATCTCGTGGAGAGGGTGGTGACGACCCGGCCCGTCACCGACAGCAGCCCCAGCAACCCGGCCAGAGTCGCGGCAACGACCGCCGGGTGACCGAGGCTGATCAGGTACTGCACGAGATGTACGGCGACGACGGCCAGGGCCGCGCCGTGGAGCACGAAAGTTGCGGCGAGCAGCCAGAAGGCCGGATCCCGCAGTACCCAAGTCAGTGATGCGCGATGTCGTCGTGTGTGACGGCCCGCGGTAGAGGTGCGGCGCAGCCCGATGCCATGCAGTGGGACGCTGAGCGCCGCCAAGAGGATCGCGAGTGTGACGAGCGCGGGCCGCCACGCGATCCGGTCCACCAGTTGCCCGGTCAGCGGGATGAAGATCGAGCTCGCGAATCCTGCGACCAGCGTGATGCCCAGCAGCGCCTTCGCGCGTCGCGCGGGCTCGGTGGCCGCCACGACGACGGCGAACGCGGGCTCGTACAGCACCATCGCCGACGCCACACCGATGAGCACGAACACGCCGTACAGCTGTACGGCGTTGTGGACTTGCGACCAGCCGAGCACCGCTACCGAGCCGACCGCAGATCCGAGCGTCATCAACCCGTGTCCGTCGCGGGCGTCCAGCCAGCGCCCGACCGGGATCGACAGCAGACCCGACACCAGCACCGCGACCGTCAGCGCGCCCGCGGCCGTGGTGTACGGGATCCCGAGGTCGGCGCTCATCGGGCCGAGGATCACGCTGAAGGCGTAGTACAGAACGCCGTATCCGACGGTCTGCGTGACCGCGAGCACACGGACCAGCCATCCGGGGCCGACCACCGCACGAGTGGGCAGCCCCGGAGATGTGGTCATCAGTTGCAGCAGCCCGACTGTGTGCTGGGCTTGGCCTCGACCACGGTCAGCAGCCCGCCGCTGATTCCGGTCGCCAGGCCACGGCCCACCG
Source organism: Kribbella sp. (assembly GCA_035697365.1). Classification (GTDB taxonomy): domain Bacteria; phylum Actinomycetota; class Actinomycetes; order Propionibacteriales; family Kribbellaceae; genus Kribbella. Next base: position 4,695 of record DASSDE010000107.1, read on the forward strand.
GCACCTCGACGCTGACCGGCGCCGGGCCGCAGCAACCGCCGGCAGCCTCGTCAGCGGAGTCGCCGTAGGCCAGGTTCGACGAGCACACACCGGTCTCGGGCAGGTTCAGCTGGACGTCACGCGCAGCGTCCCAGTCACCGGCCAGCGCGGCCACGACCGAACGTGCCTGCTCGTAGCCGGTCGCCAGCAGGAACGTCGGCGCCCGCCCGTACGACTTCGCGCCCACCGCGTAATACCCGGGCTCCGGATGCGCCAGCTCGTCCACACCGTGCGGCGGGACCGTACCGCAAGAGTGCTGATTCGGGTCGATCAACGGCGCGAGCGCACGCGTCGAGCCCAGGATCGGGTCCAGGTCGAGCCGCAACTCGCTCACCATGTCGTGATCCGGCCGGAACCCCGTCGACTTCACCACCGTGTCCACCACCACCTGCCGGTCCCCTGCCATCAACGCGACCCGGCCGTCCGCCGTACGCGCCATCGACTCGGTCCGGAAGCTGCTCACCAGTTCCACCCGGCCCGACTGCACCAGCCGCTTCAGCCGGGCACCAAGCGCACCGCGCGCAGGGAGTTCGTCAGCCTCGCCACCGCCGTACGTCCGGGCCTGGTCCGTGCCCCGAACGACCCAGACCACCTCAGTCCCCGGCTCGTGCTCGGCCAACTCGCCCAGCTCCAGCAAGGTGGTCGCCGCCGAATGACCAGCACCGACAACCGCCGTACGGCGCCCCACGAAGCGTTCACGGTCGTGCTCGAACACGTCCGGCAGCGCGTGCGAGATCGCGTCCGCGACGTCGTCCTCACCACGTGCCGGGATGCCCGACGCACCGAGAAGGTTCGGACGGCGCCAGGTCCCCGCCGCGTCGATCACGGCCGACGCCAGCACCTCCTCACCATCGGCCAACCGCACCAGGAACGGCGCCGATTCGCGGCCCGCCGTACGGATGCGGTCATACCCGACCCGGGTCACCGCGACCACCTCGGCGCCGTACCGGATCCTGTCGCCGAGCGTCTTCGCCAGCGGGGCCAGGTACTCGTCGATCAGGTCGCCACCGGTCGGCAACGCGTCCAGGTCCGGCTCGACCCAGTCGCCCTGCTCGAGCAGCCGGCGCGCGGCACCGTCGATGTCGTAGCGCCACGGGCTGAACAGCTTCACGTGCCGCCACTCGTCGATCGCCGCAGCCGCGCCCGGCCCCGATTCCAGCACCAGGAACTCGAGCCCACGCTCGGCCAGGTGCGCCGCCGCGGCCAGTCCCACCGGCCCCGCTCCGATGACTACCACCGGCTCTTTCTGGATCATCCTCTGCCACCCATCTGCCGCTGTCTAGAAGTTCATCTAATCAGGAAGCTTGCCTCTTGATTCGACAAGAGTCAAGATAGACACATGCCTAAACAGGAGCTGCCGGTTCTCCCCACCTGCTGCACGCCGATCTCCGAGGCTGCCCTCGACCCGGCGCAGGCGGCCGACGGCGCCGCGGTCTTCAAGGCACTCTCCGACCCGATCCGGCTCCGGCTGATGTCGCTCATCGCCTCCGCCGGCGACGAGGTCTGCGTCTGCGACATCACGCCCCACTTCGAGGTGAGCGGCCCGACAATCTCGCATCACCTGAAGGTGCTCCGCGAGGCCGGTCTGGTCGACTGCGAGCGTCGGGGCACCTGGGTCTACTACTGGCCGCTGCCTGAACGCCTGACCTGGCTCTCGACGTTGCTGTCCGTTCCTGCTGCCGCGACTGCCTGACGACGGCTGTGGCGACAGCATCGCGTGATGTACGGGCGGTGGTCATCGGCGGCGGCCAGGCCGGTCTCGCGACCGGGTTCTACCTGAGGCGGTCCGGTCTGACTCCTGGCCGGGACTTCGTGATCCTGGACGCGGCTGCGACGGCCGGCGGCGCATGGGCCCGGATGTGGCCAACGCTGCGGACGTTCTCGCCGACGCAGTACTCGTCCTTGCCTGGCTGGATGATGCCGCCGTGGACCCGCGACAATGGCTACCCGCTGGCAGCGCATGTCGTGGACTATCTCACGCGGTACCAACAGCGCTACGAGCTCGACGTACGACGGCCGGTCTCGGTTGAGTCGGTGAGTCGCGGCGACAAACTCGTGGTACACACGGCCGACGGTGACTGGTCGGCCGACCGCGTCATCTCGGCAACCGGCACCTGGTCCAGACCGTTCGTGCCGACGTACCCGGGGACGTTCGCCGGGCGCCAGTTGCACACGGCCGACTACCGGGGTGCGGCCGACTTCACTGGTCAGCGGGTGCTCATCGTCGGCGGCGGCAATTCGGCCGCTCAGATTCTGGCCGAGGTCTCACGGGTCGCCGAGACGACCTGGGTGACGCTGCGTCCGCCGCGGTTTCTGCCCGACGACGTCGACGGCCGGGCGCTGTTCGAGATCGCGACCCGGCGGCACCGGGCCCGCCAGCTCGGCCAGCCCGATACCGGCGGGGTCGCCGGGCTTGGCGACATCGTCATGGTCGACAGTGTCCGCGACGCCCGCGACCGCGACGTCTTGCATGCCCGCCGGCCCTTCGCGCGCCTCGTCGAGGACGGAGTCCGCTGGAGCGACGGCACCGAGTCGACGTTCGACACGATCATCTGGTGTACCGGGTTCCGCCCGGCCCTCAGCCATCTGAGCCGCCTCGGCTTACGTGGCCCGGACGGGTTGATCCCGACCCACGGCACGCAGGCGATCAAGGAGCCCCGCCTCCATCTGATCGGGTACGGCGATTGGACCGGCCCCGCCTCGGCGACACTCATCGGCGCCGGCCGCACCGCCCG
>DASSDE010000108.1:0-6442 GCA_035697365.1 Kribbella sp.
AAGGCCGCGAGGAACAGTACGCCGATGACGATCGAGAGGACCGGGACGGCGCTCCAACCGTGCGTCGACCCCTCGATCAGGCCGTACAGCAGACCGATCATGGTGACCGCCAGCAGCCCGGAACCCCAGCCGTCGACGACCACCGACCGGTCACCGTCACCGTCGCGCGGCAGAATCCTGACCGCGACCGCGATCCCGACGATGCCGAGGACGATGTTGGCCAGGAAGATCGGGCGCCACGACAGCCCGAACAGGTCGGCGCTGATGATGAACCCGGCTAGTACGGGCCCGCCGACGCTGGACAGACCGAGCACCGGGCCGAACAGCCCGAATGCCTTCGCGAGCATGTCGCGGCTGAACGCCTTCGTCATGATCGCCATGCCTTGCGGGAGGAGCAGCGCCCCGAACGCCCCCTGCGCCACCCGGCCGACGATCAGCAACGACGGGTCGGGCGCGAACCCGGCGGCCGCCGAAGCGAGCGTGAACCCGCCCATGCCGATCAGGAAGAGCTTCCGCTGGCCGAACTTGTCGCCGAGCCGGCCACCGACCAGGAGCAGAACGCCCATGGCGAGCATGTACGCCGGTCCGAGCCACTGGATCAGCCCGACGCCACCGCCGAGTTCAGTGGCGATCGTCGGGGCAGCGATGTTCGTGACCGTTGCGTCGATCACGTCGAGCGCGTCGGCCAGCAGTACGAGCCCGAGGATCGCCCACATCCGGCGATCGGTACGGTCTGCGGCGAGCGTGCTCGGTTGGGTCAAGGTCGTCATGATAAGGAGCGTCCTTCGCTACCTGGGCGCCCCTCGTGGGCGGCCTCTCACCACCTCTACGAACCCCGCTGCCCCGATCCGACACCGCTCACTGGAACGGGCGTACTTCGATCTTCCGGTCACAGACCTTCGACGCCTCGGTGGCGAGCCTGAGCGCCACGTCCAGATCAGGGGCCTCCCACACCCAGACGCCGGCCAGGTACTCCTTCGACTCCACAAAAGGCCCGTCGCTGAAGATCGCCTGCTCACCCCGGTTGTCGATCACCGTCGCCTCGCCGGTATCCGCCAGCCCACCCGCGAACACCCAGTACCCGTCGGCGATCAACCGCTCGTTGAACGCACTGATCAGAGGCTGCCGGTCCGTACTCCCCGGGTCGACCTTGTCGTCGATCACCGAAACCATGAACTGCACCTGGAACTCCCCTCCGTCGTCGTCCAGCATCGTCCCACAACGACGAAGTGCCTGGTCAATGTTGCTCTGACCAGGCACTTCTCAAGGGGTGGAGGTGGCGGGAATCGAACCCGCGTCCTTCGGCGTTGCTTCAAGGCTTCTCCGGGCGCAGTCTGAATGGCGCTTTTCTCGGCCCCAGCGTTTGTACAGACATCTCGCTGACAGGCTCAGTCACTGTAAATGTCCCGTGCTAGCCCCGTGACCGGACTAACAAAGCAAGCTCTCTAAATGAGGCCAGGGGCCGGGGCGAGAGCATCCCCGGGCTGACCGCTTCTTTAAGTGCTCAGGCCGTCAGGCGGCGAGAGCGAAGCTACTGCGCTTGGAATCGGCAGTTATGGTTTTCCAGAGATCGTTAACGAGATAACCCTGGATCCTCGGCCCGCTTCCCTTGGAACATACGTCCAAAGTCGAAACCGTTCACCCCCTGTTGAGTTGTCAAACTCCCACCCGTACCGCAGTGGAAGCTCCACACTACCAAGTCCAACCACGCGCCCGCACCTGACATTCCCCCACTACTTGATCAGGCGCAGCGTGAACGGGTAGCGGAACTTGGCGCCGGCCGCGGTGGCCAGGCCGCCGATGCCGGTCAGCAGGAACCACAGGATGCCCAGGATCGGGAACAGGAACGACAGGAACCCGTGCGTGAACCCGGTCATCACCCCGAGTAGCGCGAACGCACCGGCCGCGGTCAGCTGGAAGTTCAGCGCCTCGACGGCGTGCCGGCGTACGGCGGGATTCTTCGCGCCGGCGGTCGCGACCACGAGCGCCGGGCCGACGAAGAACGTCGGGTACCCGAGCCAGTGCGCGATCGTACCCATGCCGCGGCCGTCGCCCTGGTACGTCTGCAGCGGGGCGGGCCGGGTGAACGCGGCGGGGGCGAACGTCGGCACCGGGCGGGCGACGAGCCCGTCGAACGTGCTGTTCAGCTCGGCCCGGGTGCGTGCCTGCAGAGCCTTCTCCAGCCGGAGGTCGAACTCCATGTGCTCCAGGCGACCGTCGGCGTACATTTCTTTCAGGATCTCGACGGCCCGATCCCGCTGCGCCGAGGTCACCAGCAACTCTGAAGTGGACATGCCTCCACTGTGCGCCGCGAACCCCGCCGGTCCCATCGGGTTCAGCCCGGACCGGCCCCTGACCCAACCCCCGGCGCCCGTCCCCGGTGCGCCGATCCTCTCCCCGTCCCCTCGACTGCCGCACGGCCGTTGCCACGTGGCCATCCACTCCTACACCACAACAGCCGGATATCCACTCGCGTTGAGGGTTCTCCACTGGTGTACGAGCAGAGAACCCACCACAGAAGTGGATAACCAGCTCTCCTCCGAAGGTGCGAGCGCCGGGGTGGGCAGTTCGACAGGACATGTCGGTCGGCGCGGGGTCGGTGGGTAGTGCACCTGAGCGTCAAGGCGCGATCTGCGTACGGTGTCTCGAGGTGCACTACCTGTCGAAATGCCCGTCGCCCGGCGCCCGGCCGTCTCGGTTGGTGAGCTGAGCGGCGTGCGAGGGCGACAGCGGAGAGCCCGCACAGGAAGTGGTGGGTTCGGACGGGCAGCGGTGGGTTCGGACAGGCAGCGGTGGGTTCGGACAGGTAGCGGTGGGTTCGGACAGGTTGTGGCCTGTCCGCGGTCCCCGCTACTTGTTCTGACCCTCCAGTTCGTCCCGGAATCCCACGCCCGCCCACCATCGGTCCACCCACACGTCCGACAGGAGAGCCGGTTATCCGCAGGATTTACTGGCGGCGGCGGTCGGAGAGGGCGCGCTGGGCCTCGCGGTTGGCCTGGCGTTCGGCGAGGGCGTGGCGCTTGTCGTAGTCCTTCTTGCCGCGGCCGGTGGCGAGCTCGACCTTGGCGTACCCGTCCTTGAAGTACAGCGACAGCGGGATCAGCGAGACGCCCTGCTGCTCGACCTCGCGGATCAGCTTCTGCACCTCGTCCTTGTGCAGGAGCAGTTTGCGGGTCCGGCGCGGCTCGTGGTTCGTCCAGGTGCCGTGCTTGTACTCCGGGATGTGCATGCCCTGCAGCCAGAGCTCGTTCCCGCGGACGGCGGCGAACGCGTCGACGAGGGAGGCCCGGCCCTGCCGCAGGGACTTGACCTCGGTCCCCGTCAGCACCAGCCCGGCCTCCACCACGTCCTCGATGTGGTAGTCGTGCCGCGCCTTACGGTTCTGGGCGATCGGCTTCTCGCGGCCGGACTGTTTCACCATCCGGCCAGTATCCCAGATGGCTCACAACCACCCCATCGGGTTTACGACGCGGCCGTCCTTGTAGACCATGAAGTGCAGGTGGCAGCCGGTGGAGTAGCCGGTGGTGCCGGACCACGCGATGATCTCGCCGCGCTTGACCCGTTCGCCGACGTGCGCCTTGTACTTCGACAGGTGGTTGTAGACGGTGGTGATCGAGTCGCCGCTTATCACTCCATGTGACACGAACAGCCGGTTCCCGTAGCCGCCGTTGTAGTACTTGTCGGTGACCACGCCATCGGCCGCGGCGCGCACCGGCGTACCGCAGGGGGCGCGGAAGTCGGTGCCGTCGTGCAGCTTCCAGTAGTGCAGGACCGGGTGGAAACGCATTCCGTACGGCGACGTGATGTAACTGCTGACGGGATAGCTCAGCCGCCCGCCACCACTGGGCGTCGGATCCGGGACGTTCCGCGGCTTGCGGTGCTCCTTGCGCGCCTTCGCCTTCTCCGCCCGCTCGGCCGCGGCTTTCCGGCGCGCGGCGGCTGCCTTCTCCGCCTTGGCCCGCGCGATCAGCAGCTGCTCGACCCGGTTCCGCTCGGCGAGCAGCGAGTTGTACTGCGCCTGCTCGGAGTTCTTCTCCTTCTCGGCGGCCTTGAACGCGGTCAGCTTGACCTTCGCGATCGCCGCGGCCTCGGCCCGGTCGGCCGCGACCTGCTTGGTCAGCTCCGCGACCTTCTTGACCGTAGCGGCGGCCGCGGCACGAGCGCCCACGGCCTCCTTCTCCGCGGCGGCGACCTTGACCTGCTTGCTGGCCAGCTGCGCCTGCGCGTTGTTCAGGTTGGTGATCGCGTTGCTCTGGATGCCGAAGACGTTCCGCTGCACCTGCATCCCGGTCGCGATGTCGGCCGGCGCGGCGCCGCGCAGCGCGATCGACAGCCCCACGAGGCTGTTCTGCTGCTGGTACGCCGACCGGACGGCGCGCCCCGCGACGGCCCGCTTCTCGGCGATCAGCTTCCGGCCGGCCGCGACGTCGGACACCGCCGTCCGCAAGGCTGCCTCGGCCGCGGCAAGCTTGCCCGCGGCAACCGCATCGGCGGCCTTCGCGGCCGCGAGCTGTCCCTGCGCGGCGGCGTACCGGACCTGGACGGCCTGGTACTTCGTGACGGACTGGTTGTACGCGGCAACGGACTTGCCGAGCTGGTCGGAGGCGTCGTCGAGATCAGCCTTGGACTGGTTGATCTTCGAGTCGAGTTGCTTCTTCTTGGTCGCTGGATCCGGCGGTTTCGCCTCCGCGGTCGGAGCAGACGGAACCGCCGCCAGGGCGCCGGCGGACAGGGACAGGACAAGGCAGCAAGCGGTAACCACGTTCTGCCGCCCCCGCGGTCTCGTGCTTGATCGCGGGTACGGCGGGGCTGGGGTACCGGTGCTGTCGTCTCGCTTGATGCTCCCCCGCTTGCGCGGGTTCGCACCGGGGAAGTGCGGGACCACAGGTCGACCCCTTGCTCTGGATGAAGTTGTGCGGTACAGGAGTTACTCGTGTGACTCCTGATACTGCACGATAGGTCACCAGGGTCAGACTTTGAGGTATTTCCGCGTTGTCAGGAATGTCGGGACCACGGCCAGCACCAGGCCGACGACGACCATGATCAGCGTGGCGCGGAAGGTTTCGGTCGCGCCCACCCACTGCCAGACCCGGAACGTCTCCTGGGCCCGTTGCATGACCATGAAGTACACGATCAGCCAGAGGGTGCCGCAGGCAAGGACCGCGCCGATGATGGCGGCCAGCACCGCCTCCAGCAGGAACGGGAGCTGGATGTAGAAGTTCGAGGCGCCGACCAGGCGCATGATGCCGATCTCACGTCTGCGGGCGTACGCCGCCAGCCGGATCGTGTTCGCGATCTGCATCAGCGCGGCGACCAGAAGCAAACCGGCGCCGACGTACGAGCCCACCTGCAGCCAGTTCAGCGCCTTGAAGAGCGGATCGAGGTACTGCCGGAGGTCCTGGACCGTGTCCACGCCCGGCAGGCCGGCCACCGCGCTCACCAGGTTCTGGTAGCGCTGGGGGTCCTTCAGCCGGATCCGGAACGACTCCTGCATCTGGTCCTGGGTGACCGTGCTGACGATCGGGGAGTCCTTGTACAGCTTCTTGAACGAGTCGAAGGCCTGCGCCTTGGACTCGGTGTACACGCCGTCCGGAGCGGTGTCGGGGTTCTGCTCGATGACCTGCTGGATCCGGTTCTTCTGCTCCTGGCTCACCTCGGTGCCCGCGCAACCGCGGCCGCCGGAGTCCTTGGTGCAGAGGAACACCGAGATCTGGATCTTGTCGTACCAGTTCCCCTTCATCAGGTTCACCTGCTCGTGCGCGAGCAGCGCGCTGCCGAACAGTGACAGCGAGACCCAGATGGTGACGACGACCGCGATCGTCATCGAGAGGTTCCGCTTCAGACCGATGCCGAGGTCGGAGAGGATGTAGTTCAGGCGCATTTCGTCAGAATCCCTGTGGTCTCAGTGCTGGTAGCCGTAGACGCCACGCGACTCGTCGCGGACGACATGGCCGTTCTCCAGCTCGATCACGCGTTTGCGCATCTGGTCGACGATCGACACATCGTGGGTGGCCATCACGACCGTGGTGCCGGTCCGGTTGATCCGGTCCAGCAGCTTCATGATGCCCACCGACGTACCGGGGTCGAGGTTTCCGGTCGGCTCGTCGGCGATCAGGATCATCGGCCGGTTCACGAACGCGCGGGCGATCGCGACCCGCTGCTGCTCACCGCCGGACAGCTCGTCCGGGAGCCGGTCCTCCTTGCCGTCCAGGCCGACCAGCTCGAGAACCTCGGGGACCGTCTTGCGGATGTGGTTGCGCGGCTTGCCGATCACCTGCAGCGCGAACGCGACGTTCTCCGAGACGGTCTTGTTCGGCAGCAGGCGGAAGTCCTGGAAGACGGTGCCGATCTGGCGGCGCATCTGCGGGATCCGCCAGCTGGCGAGCCGGTTCAGGTCCTTGCCGGCCACCATGATGTGACCCTTGGTCGTACGGTGCTCACG
>DASSDE010000109.1:0-3186 GCA_035697365.1 Kribbella sp.
ACCCCGCTCCGCCAAACCATCACCGACGTCCTCCACTGGGACACCACCCGCGGCACCCCACCCCTAACCATCGGCCTAACCCCCACCGACGAAGCCACCCTCCTCGCCAATTTGCCTGGCTGACCCACCAATTTGCCTGGCAGACGCGCCGGGACGTGGCTAGTCCGGGAGAGCCAGGGTTCGGCCGGCGGCTCGGGCGGCGTTGATGGTGCGGGTGAGGGTGTCTTTGAGCGCGGTGGCTTCGTCGGTGAAGCCTTCTACTACCGCGGTGTCGCCGGCGGGTTCGGTGCGGGCGAGGAGTTCGATGTAGCGGTCGCCGTCCTCCAGGGCTGCTTCGGCGCGGAGCGCGGCGTCGGCGGAGCGGACCCGGTCGGCGTACCGGTCGAGCAGGTCAACCTTGCGCTTCATCGCCTCAGCGGAGAGTGCGAGCGCACGACGCTGCGGTCCGAGTACGGCGTCCAGTTCAGCGGATTTCGCACCACGAGCGATGTCCTTCTGCCGCGCCCGCAGCACGGTCTGCTCGCGGAGCACCTGCGCGATGTCCCACAGCTGCTCGGGCAGCACCAGTTCGTTCTTCACGTCGTCGAGCAGCCCGCGCCGCGTGACCGTTGCCTCGAGCACCGTTTTCACCGCGCGCTGCGCCTTCGCCAGCAACCACGAGGCCTCGCTGTCGAAGTCCTCCGGCAGCAGGTACTTCCCGTACTGCCGCCGAACCGCCTTGTGCCCGCGGTCCTCCCCCATCGTCTTCGCGAGAATCCCGCCGGTCGCGATCACCGCAACCCCCGCCAGCGCCAGCGCCGCCCACGCCGCGACCTCGGTCGGCAGCGTCGCCGCCAGCACGATCAGCGCGAGGATCCACCCACCGACGCACACCGCGAGCCACACCAGCAGCGTGCCGAACGTGTTCCCGGGCGCCACCGACCACGACGTCTCGCGCTTCGGCCGCGGCGCACCGGCCGCCACGAACAGCTCCGGCCTGCGCTCGTACAACCGCCGTACGCCGGCTGGCACACCCGGCGCGAACACCGGCTCCATCGCCACCTCCGAAGAAGTCGTCAACACTTAGCGTAGCCGGGTCGACAGGCCGTCGAGGTAGACGTTGAGGCCGAATTCGAAGAGTTGGTCCAGGTCGTAGTTGTAGTCGAAGTCGTCGGCGAGGAGGTCGCGGAAGGCGGTCAGGTTGCCGCCCGCGACCATGGCCGCCAGCCGGTCGCTGTGCTGTACGACCCACTCGTCCGCGGTGACGCCGGTGTCCTGCTCGGCCTGCGCCTCGGACTCCATCACGAGCGCGATCCCACGGACGTACGCGAACAGGCTGATCATCGTCGACATCGCCGCGCTCTTGTCCATCCCGCGCAACGCGCCGAGCACCGCATCCGTGTGCGGCAGCAACCGGGGCGCCAACTGCGGCCGGCTCAGGCTGATCGCGCTCGCGAGCCACAGATGCTTCCGGTACGCCGCCCAGTGCACCCGCGCCACCAGCGTCACCGCGTCTCGCCAGTGCTCCGGAATCTTGCCCAGCGGGGACTCGCCGAGCGCCGCATCGACCATCTGTACGACGAGCGCGTCCTTGCCGCCGACGTACCGGTAGAGCGCCATCGTCGAGACCCCGAGCTCGGTCGCGATCCGCCGCATCGACAACCCCGCGAGCCCCTCGGCGTCCGCGATCGCGATCCCCATCCGCACGACCTCGTCGCGGTTCAGGTCCGGCACGCCGTCGACCGCCGTACGGCGCGAACGCGGCGCCGGCCCCACCACGGTCCCGACCCCGGGCGAGGGATGGACGAGCCGCTCCGACTGCAGCATCTGCAGCGCTTTGGTCGCGGTCGCCATCGCCACGCCGTAGTCGCGCACGAGCGCCCGCGTCGACGGCACCCGGTCGCCCGGCATCAGTTCGCCGGTCTCGATCCGCCGGCGCAGTTCTGCAGCAATCTCCTGGTACGCCGGCATCGACCCTCCCGTCGGTAGTGCGCATACATCGTACGCGCACTATCTCGGGACGCGCCGCCCCCAGCTGACAGGTCAATTAAGGTAAGGCTATCCTCAGCACATGGCCGAGGGGAGTGAGGTGGCGAGTGTGCCGGACCCGGTGGGTCTGACCGGCGACGACCTGCGGCTCGGATACCACGGGCGGCGGGTGGTCGACGGCGCTTCGCTGCACATCGCGGCGGCGAGCGTGACCGCGTTGGTCGGTCCCAACGGTAGTGGAAAGTCGACGCTGCTGCGCGCTCTCGCGCGTCTGCACCAGCCGGACGGCGGGACCATCACCTTCCCCGGCGGCGGCAACGCGCTCACCCTGTCGGCGAAGGAGTTCGCCCGCAAGGTGACGTTGCTGTCGCAGTCCCGGCCGACGCCGAACGGTGTCAGCGTCCGCGACGTCGTCGGGTACGGACGGCACCCGTACCGCAGCCGCTGGCGCAACGACGACACCGACGGTCCGCGGGCGATCGAGCACGCGATGACCGTCACCGGCGTCACGTCGATGGCCGACCGCGGCGTCGACGAGCTGTCCGGCGGCGAACTGCAGCGCGTCTGGCTGGCCACCTGTCTCGCGCAGAACACCGGCGTCCTGCTGCTGGACGAACCGACCACGTTCCTCGACCTGCGCTACCAGATCGAGATCCTCGACCTGATGCGCGAGCTCGCCGACGACCACGGGGTCGCGGTCGGCGTCGTCCTGCACGACCTGAACCAGGCCGCCGCGGTGGCGGACCGGATCGCGCTGCTCGATCAGGGGCGAGTACGCGCGACCGGTACGCCGGAGGAGGTACTGCAGGCCGACGCGCTCACCGCGACGTACGGCATCACCATCGAGGTCGGCACCGACCCGGCCACCGGGCTGGTCTCGACCCGCCCGATCGGCAAACACCTGACCCGCGCCACAACCAACTGAGGTCATCCACCATGAGACGAACCGCCATCGCCCTGGTCGCTGCTGCCCTGTTCGGCCTGACGGCCTGCGGTACCAGCGAACCCGCCGCATCCGACAACACCAGCGACGCGGCCGCCCAGCCGGTCTCGCTGACCGATGCCAGGAACAAGAAGCTCGACCTGAAGGCGCCCGCCACCAAGGTCGTCGCGCTGGAATGGGGTGCAGCCGAGAACCTGGTCTCGCTCGGGGTGATGCCGGTCGGTGTCGCCGACACCAAGGGCTACACGAACTGGGTGAGCGCCGAGAAGCTCGAC
>DASSDE010000110.1:0-6290 GCA_035697365.1 Kribbella sp.
ATCCGTCCGTGATCGGCGCATCGACCGCGATCCCGTCGAGCCGGATGCCGTCCTGTGCACGAACCCGGAGTCCACAGCGTTCCGAGCAGGTCACCTCGACCTTGCCGTCGGACAGTTGTACGTCGACGTCGCCGGTGGCTCGTACCAGCCCGGCGAGCTCGCGTACCCGCCAACCGGTTGCCCAGGACAACTTTCCGTCGACGGTCCGTACCCAGGTCGCCGAACCGATCCGGTCCACCGTCGCACCGGAGGTGACCATTAGCTCACCACCGAGCCGCTCGACCGACACCACCGGCGGCTGACCGTCGGCGTGTGGCACCAGCACGGTCGTGAAGTCGCCTGTCGAGCGCGTCAACGTGAGCGAATGCAGCGGGCCGTACTCGGCCGAGCGACGTTCCAGCACGGGCCGCCGCGCCACACCGTCCGTGATGTCAACGGTCGACCGATCATCCGCTTCGACGAGCAGGAGGCCCGGCCCGTCCGGTGCCGAGGCGTCGTAGGCCCGCGGCCCGACCTCACGCCACGGGTGCAGCGCGTGCCAGCCGGCCCGGAACGTGTGGGGGCCGGATGCATGGTCGGTCACGACGACGTACGACGGTTGCTCGCGGACCATCGTGATCGTGCGGGACTGGGGGATGCCGTTGCCGTGGTGGCGTCCTGAGAACGCAGCAAGCCGGCCGGTGTCGATCCGTGGGTCGACCGACACCTGCCGATCGGTCGACAGCTCCCGGTCGTCAACGAGCACGGTGTTGTGGCCGCGACCTGACTGATACCACGTCAGGTACGCCGGATCGTCGTAGCTCGGGGGACCACCCGCCTCCCACAGCAACGGCTGCTGCCACCCGTCGAGCACCAGGTCGAGTACGGCGCGGTGCGAATGCGACTCCAGCTCGTGCTCGATGTGCGGGCCGTGGTTGATCACCGCCCGGACATCGTCTCCCCGTAGGACCGTGTAGCCCGATTCAGGTAGCACCGTCGACGGTGCGAGCTCAGAAACCATCTGGTCGCCCAGCAGTTGGCTGCCGCGCAGTAGCGACTCAGCCGGCCACTCGATCCCACTGTCCTGCAGATGCGGCATCCAGCCGCCAGAAGACACCAGCTCGCGCATCCACTGGTGCATGGCGGCAAAGCGCGGATGTGCTGCCACGGCCGGGTCAATGCGCGCCGCGGTCTGTAGAGCGGTCAGGACCATCCGGTGGTATCCAGGGGAACGCTCGTAGTGCCCACCGTCCGGATAGACGTCCAGCGCCAGGTGCTCCTCGATGCGCTCCCGCGCGCGTGACGCCCAGGCATCAGCCTCGACCAGACACGGCAGTACCGCGCTGATGTGCAGGAGCTCTGTAGCGCACACCAGTTGCCAGTTGCCGTGGCGGAACACATCATGCTCGTCGTACGACCAGCGGGCGCCGCCGAGCAGTGTCGCGACCAGCTGGCCCCACACGCGGTCGGAGAGCGGTGACGCGGTCAGAACCTCCAGTGTGGGCAGCAGACTGCGGCAACGAGCCCAGGTGCCCAGGGAGTACCAGATGACGTCCAGCCCCGGCCACTCACCGGTCACGGAGTCGCGGTGGGTCACCCAGTCGTCCAGGTGTCGCTCGAAGGCATTCAGGTAGCGTGCATCACCGGTCAGCAACCAGGCCTGCACTCCCGGAGCCAACCAGCCGAGGTAGTGGAACCCGTACAGCTGCGAGCGGCCCAGCCCTGCTCCTGTAACGTCCACACCCTCCAACAGCGGTCCAGCTGCAGCCACTGCGGTAGCTGACTCAGACAATGGCCACGCCGGCCGCCGCATCTGTTCACCGACAAACGCGCGCAGACCAGCCAGGTCAGAAGCCGGCGAACCAAAGGCCTTGAGCAGATCGGCGGTGTCGATCCGATTGATCCGCCCATCGATGTGCCGAGGCTTCTCGGGTCCGGAACTCATCCACGTCCTCGCTTCGCTCCGGGCGTGGATGAGGCACGAAGCGGGCTGTGTTGTCTGATGAGCTCACTCCGTTCGCTCATGCATCGGCCAGCATGGAGACGTCGACCGGCTGGCGGGTCTCGATCGACAGGTGCGCGGCCTCGAGAACCGCTGTCACGTTGCGGCTGCTCTCGATCGTGATCAGCGGTTGGCGTCCGGTACGGCAGCAGTCGACCCAGTGCGCGATCGCGTCCGCGTACGCGCCGGCCGGGACCCCGTGCATCACTCGCTGCAGCATGTTCCGCGGGTAGCTGTACCCGTCCGGCTTCGCGAGGACGACGCTCTCCTTCTGCCGGTCCAGCTGGACGACGCCGTTGTCCGTGACCACGGAGACGTACGAGTCCACAACGGTCGGGAACGTGTTCGGGTAGATCCACGCCGACTCGAACGTCGCGACCGCACCGCGCGAGTACTCCGCCTGGATCTGGATGGCGTCCGGCGTGTCGATCCCGAGCGAGCGCAGCTTGCCCCAGCGTGCGGTCGCATAGACTCGGCGTACCTGATCGCGCAGCAGCCACGACACCAGGTCGATGTCGTGGCTCGAGAGGAACCACGCACACGTCGTGCGGTCCGCCCACGACAGCATCTCGGTCGGTACGAAGATCGTGTCGTCCTTGCGGGCGTACGCGACCGCGCCGTCGCCGAGATCGCCGAGCAGCTCGTACGCCTGTGCGTACGCGGGCACCCAGCGGTGATTGAACAGGCACATCGCGACCACGTCGTGCTCACGGATCGCCTTCACCGCGGCGTCGGCCTCCGCGACCGACGTGGTCATCGGCTTCTCCACCAGGATGTGCTTGCCGGCCTCCGCGGCCTGGATCATCATCTCGCCGTGGACGTCGTCCGGTGTCGTCAGGACGACCGCGTCCACCGTGTCAGCGGCCAGCAACGCCGCGAGGTCGGGATAGACGACCGGGCGGGCACCGCGGCCGGCGATCTCACCGGCCAGTTGCTCGGCCGATGCCGCCGACCGGCTGGTGACCGCGGTGATCTCGGCGTCGGCCCGGCCGGACAACGACAACGCGTTGCCACGGCCCATGATGCCCGCGCCGACGATTCCGATCCGCAGCTTGTCGGAGGTCACAGTCACTTGCCCTTCGCCAGAGTGTCGTTCCACGCCTTCTCGGCGTCGTCCAGTGCCTGCTTCGCGGTCTTCGTCCCGGACATGTACGCCCGGACCTGGGCGTCGAAGAGCTGCCGCAGCTGCTCGTCGTTCCCGGACCCCATCGACGCGTCCACGCTCTGCTTGAACGTGTCGATCAGGATCTTGCGGGCCTGATCGGCCGGCGTCGTCCCGCTGATGTCGGTGAAGAACGGATCCTCGAGCGCCTTCACCGAGGACGGGTAGATCGGCACCAGTTTGCAGAGCGCGAGCTGCTGCTCCGGCGCCGCCACGTACTTCAGCCAGGCGGCCGCGGCGGCCTGGTTGTCCGACTTCGCCGGGATGCCCATCACCTGCTGGCCCGGCATGTAGAACTTGCCGTCGGCACCGGTCACCGGCGGGCCGACCACGATCGACGAGTAGACCGCGGGTGCGTTCTTCTGCACGTTGAGCAGCGAGCTGGAGACGGCGGCCGGGTTGAACGCGATCAGCTTGTTCTCCAGCGACTGCGGCAGGTCCCGCGGGTTCTCGCCGAGGCTGCCCGGAGCGATGACGCCGGAGGTGAACAGCGGCTTGAACTTCTCCAGCAACGCCTGCGTCTGCGGTGTGTTGAAGGCGGCCTTCTTGCCGTCCTCGGAGAGCAGCTTGACGCCGTCGGCCTGCACCACGGTCGAGTACGCCATGAAGTTGGTGGCCGACTTGCCGGTCGCGTCGTGGTACTTCGTCGCGAGCGCGAGGGCTTCGTCGTACGTCTTCGGCGGCTTGGCGGGATCGAAGCCGGCCTTCGCCAGCAGGTCCTTGTTGTAGAACGCCAGCGACGTACCGCCGTTGTACCAGGGGATCGCGATCCGCTTGCCGTCGACCACCAGCGGGTCGGTCAGGTTCGGCAGGTAGGCCGCCACGTCCTCCTTGCTGAACAGCGAGTTCGAGTCCAGGTCGGCCATCGACGAGGCGAACAGCCCGGTGGTCGAGGACGTGAAGTTGACGACGTCCGGCACCTTGCCGCTGGCCAGCGCCGCGAGCAGCTTGGTGGTGATGTCCTGCCCCGGTACGTCGACCCACTTGATGTGAACCTTCGGGTGGTCCTTCTGGTAGGCGTCGATCCATTTCTGGATGTCCGGCCCGTAGTTCTTCTGCAGGTTGATCGTCCACCACTCGACGTCACCGGAGTACGCGTCGCCGGACTGTTTCTGGTCGTCGCTGCCGCCGGCCGGGCTGCCGGACACGCAGCCTGCCAGCGCGAACACGAGAGTGGCAACGAGTGCGAGTCGGAGTCGGGCCATCAGTGGCTCCTCAGAACGAAGTGTCCTAAACCGGACTTACAGACACCAGAGTGTTCGCCATGAACTCGGATGAGTCAACGGAAGAAGCGAGAAATTTTTGGAGTTGGCGCTTCCGGCGGTCCAGAGTTGTGCGCTACGGTTCCGGTCTGAAAGCCAGGTTTCAGACACAAGGAGCGTGCATGCCGGGTCTGAAGGGGCGCGTCGTCGGTCAGCACTGGTACACGCCGTACGTGTTCATGCTGCCCGGGCTGTTGTTCTACGCCGCGATGTTCGCCTGGCCGGCCGTGATCGCGATCCAATTGGCGTTCTCGGACTACGACATCGTGCATCCGGTGCGCTTCTCCGGGCTGGACAACTTCATCCGGCTCGGGCACGACCCGCGGGTCTGGATCGCGTTGCGGAACTCACTGCTGTTCGTGTTGATGTTCCTGCCGCTGACGGTGGTGGCGCCGCTGTTCCTGGCGATGCTGGTGAACCTGAAGCTGCGCGCGATCCAGGCGTTCCGGATGCTCTACTACCTGCCGGTCATCACGTCGATGGTCGCGGTGGCCGTCGCCTGGCGGTACGTCTTCAACCGCGAGGGCGTCGTGAACTGGGTGCTCGGCCTGTTCGGCGCCGGGCCGACGGACTTCCTGCTCGACCGGCACTGGGCGCTGCCGACCGTCGTCCTGCTGGAGGCCTGGAAGAACGCAGGTCTGTTCATGATGATCTACCTGGCCGGCCTGCAGTCCGTACCGTCCGAGCAGGTCGAGGCGGCGACGATCGACGGCGCGAATGCGTGGCAGCGGCTGCTGCACGTTGTCGTACCGGCACTGCGGCCGACCTTCGCGGTGACGCTCGTGCTCAGCATGCTCGAGGCGATGCGGGCGTTCGAGTCCGTGTACGTACTGACCCGTGGTGGCCCGCTCGACTCCACGCTCACCCTCGGCTACTACATCTGGTCGAAAGCCTTCCAGGACTACGACATGGGCTACGCGAGCGCCGTCGGTCTGTTGCTGTGGGCAATCATGATCGTGCTGGCCGGTTTCAACCTACTGGTCACCCGACGGAGGGACACCTGATGAGCCGTCGGATTGCCTGGTACGTCTTGCTCGTGGCGGTGGCCGCGCTGTTCGTCGGTCCGTTCCTCATCCTGCTCAGCGCCGCCACCAAACCGGCGAGCCAGGACGTGTTCGGGTTCCCGCCCGACCTGATCCCGCGGCCGCCGGTGGCCGACTGGTTCCGCGAGGCGTGGACCACGATCCCGTACGCACGCTTCCTGGTGAACTCGGTGATCTACGTCGGCATCACGGTCCCGGTGTACCTGGTCGTGTCGGCGCTGACGGCGTACCCGCTGGCGCGGATCGCGTTCCGCGGCCGCGGGCTGTTCTTCATGCTGTTCCTGTCGATCATGTTCCTGCCCGGCGAGCTGATGCTGATCCCGCGGTTCCTGGTGATGAGCCAGCTCGGGCTGACCGACACGTTCGCGTCGGTGATCCTGCCGGCGATCCTGTCCTCGCTCGGCATCTTCCTGCTCCGCCAGGCGTTCTCCCAGATCCCCGACGAGGTCATCGAGGCCGCCCGCGTCGACGGCGGAGGCGAGTTCACGATCTTCTGGCGGATCTGCGTACCGATCGTCGCGCCCACCCTCGCCGTGCTCGCGATCCTCGGCTTCGTCTCGGTGTGGAACAGCTTCATCTGGCCGCTGGTCGTGCTGACCAGCCAGTCCAAGTTCCCGATCGCCCTCGGGATCGCCTACCTGAGCGGGGTCGCCGGTACCGACGTCCGCGGCCTCGCCGCCGGCACCGTGATCTCGCTCGTGCCCGTCATCGCCGTCTTCCTGCTGCTCCAGAAACGCATCCTCAACAGCATGGGCGGTGCCGTCAAAGGCTGACCGCCCAGCCCGTCCACCCCCTTGTGAGGCAAGAATGCGCCCCAGCCGTCGATCACTCCTGCTCGGAAC
>DASSDE010000111.1:0-3713 GCA_035697365.1 Kribbella sp.
GGACGGTTGTCGGTACAGCCGGATGCGGTGTCGGCGGAGGTCCGGAAGGGCGGTACGACGACGGCCCGCTTTACCGTGCGCAACACCGGAACGGCGCCGGTGCAGGTCAGCGTCGGTGAACGGCGGGTCGAGGCGTCGGCCTCCGCCGCAGCTGCTGCTCCCTCGTCGATGGTTGTCGGGAGCAACGAAGTCGTGCGGGTTCCGGGGACGTACTCGCCGCTCGGATTCACCGGCGCGTCCGGATCCGTGGGGCTTGGACACGGCTCGCCATCACCGGCTGCGAGCCCGTGGGTCGCAGCCACTGAGTACCCGAACCGCATCATGGACAACGCGGTCGGGGAGCTCGGCGGGCTCGTGTACTCCGTCGGCGGCGTCGACGGGGACGTAATCACCGCCAAGGGCTATCGGTACGACCCGGGTGCGAAGGCCTGGTCGGCGATCGCGGACCTGCCCGAGGGCCGGCAGAACGCGGCGGCCGCCTTCATCGGCGACAGGTTCTACGTGAGCGGCGGCTGGGACCCGACCGTGCACGCAACAGCGAGCACGTTCGGCTACGACCGGCGTACGAACACCTGGACCCGGCTGGCCGACGGCCCGACCGCGCAGGCCGCTTCCGGGCGGGCGGTTCTGGACGGGAAGCTGTACCTGGTCGGCGGCTGCACGAACGCGTGCGACTCGACCGATGTACGGCGCTACGACCCGGCCAGCGACACGTGGGCGGTGCTCGCGAACTACCCGGAGCCGGGCGGTCACCGGGCCTGCGGAGCGCTCGACGGGAAGCTGTACTGCGCCGGCGGTGTGAAGCGGGCCGGCGTCACGTCGCAGAGCACCTATGCCTACGATCCGGTCGCCAACACGTGGACCAAGAAGGCCAACCTCCCGATCGAGCTGTGGGGCATGGCGTACACCGCGTCGTACGGGAAGCTGCTGGTCTCGGGCGGGATCACCGAGGGCGCCATTACCAACGAGGGTTTCTCGTACGATCCGGTGACCGATCGTTGGTCGGCGCTCGCGCCCTCCCACGACCTGCTCTACCGGGGTGGGAGTGCGTGTGGCCTGACGCGGGTCGGCGGCTCGATCAAGTCTGGCTTCTTCCCGGTCGACAACGTGGAGACGCTGCCGACGTACGGTGCCTGCACGCCCACCGACGTACCGTGGCTGACGCTCGCCGGCCCGACCGTGCAGCCGGGGGCCGTGATGTCTGGAGCGGTGACGCTCGCGCCCGGGAAGAGTCTGACGGTGAGCGTCCGGCTGACCGCGAAGGACCTCGACCGCGGCGTCTACACCGCGGGCGTTTGGCTCGGCGAAAACACGCCGTACCTCGCCCAACCCGTCGACGTCACCCTCAGAGTGCGCTGAGAACGACCCAGGGCGGGCGGCCCGCCCGCCCTGGGTCAGGCGGCGTGTTCTGTGCGGCGGGTCGAGACGTTGTCGCCGTGCCCGAACGGCTTGCCCTCGAGGTTGAAGCTCCACGAGATCGTCGGCGTGATCCGCAGGTAGCTGCCGGCGCCGAAGCGGCCGGTGCGCTCGACGAGCTCGGCGGTGCCGTAGATGCGCAGGTAGCGGGGGATCCACGGATCCGTGGACGGGAGGTCGTCGAGGAGGACGGCGACCTTGGCGTTGCCGGCCCGGACGTTGCGGAACTTCCGGGTCTTCACCGGGTCGACGCCGCCGATGTAGAGGTGGGTGCCGTCGTACTCGAAGCCGACCGGGGCCGCGTCGGGCTGACCGTCGGCGCCGACGGTCGCGATCCGCGCGATCCGCTGGGTCCGCAGGTACTCGAGTTCGTCATCGTTGAATGACATCGATCCTCCTTGATGGTTAATGCCACGTACTGTACGCGTGATTAACCATACATGCCATGTACCGTAGTCGTGTGACCGAGACGTGGGCCGACCAGTTGGACACCGGCACGGGCCTGATCCAGCTGATGACTGTCGTCCAGGGGATCTACGCGACCGTCTCGGAGCGCCACGAGTTGACGCCGGTGCAGGCCAAACTGCTCTGCGTACTGATCGGCGGACCGCGTGGGATGGCAGAGCTGGCGCAGATGTTCGGCGTCGAGAAGGCTGCGCTCACCGGGCTGATGGACCGCATCGAGAAGCGTGGGCTCGCTGTCCGCGCTGCCGTGCCGGGGGATCGGCGGGCGGTGCAGGTGACGCTGACCGAGGAGGGCCGGCAGGCGGCGACCGCGTTCCACTCCGAGATGGGTGCGGCGCTCGGCCGGCTGACGGACCCGATTCCGTCCGGCGATCGTGAGCAGTTCCGGTCAACGGTCCAGGGCATCCTCATGAGGTGCCGCACGTCACCGTCCAGCGAGTGATCAGCGGCATCGCGCGGACAGCGTTTTCCCCTACGATCGTGGGCGTGTCCACCTGCTTGAGCTGCTGAGATGTCGGCCGTCATCGGTGCCTTCGCGGCACTGGTCGCCGTGGCCGTGCTCGGGTACGTCGTCGGGCTCGCCGGCGTACTGCGCTCGCAGGACGAATTGGTGCTGTCCCGCGTGGCGTTCTTCGTCGCGACACCGGCCCTGATGTTCACGACCGTCGCGCGGGCCGACCTGCATTCGATCTTCTCGGTGGTGCTGGTCACCAACCTGGCCGGCTTGTTCGTGGTGCAGGTGCTGTTTCTGCTCGTCGCGGTGGTGATCTGGCGGCGTACTCGTTCCCAGGCGACGATCGGGGTGCTCGCCTCGTCGTACGTGAATGCGGGCAACCTAGGCGTACCGGTGGCTGCCTACGTCCTCGGCAACGGTGCACTGGTGGCGCCGATCGTGCTGTTCCAGGTGGTGGTGATGGCGCCGATCGCGTTCGCCGTCCTGGACAGCGACCGGCGGGGGAGCGGTCGGCGCGTGCCGCTGCGTACCGTGCTGACACGTCCGCTGCGCAACCCGCTGACGGTCGCGTCGCTGCTCGGTCTGTTCGTCTCGCTGCTCGGCGTACGGCTCCCCGACCTGCTGATGCGCCCGATCGACCTGGTCGCGGCCGCCGCGGTGCCGATCGCCTTGATCGCGTACGGACTGAGCCTCAGCGCCGGTACGAAGGACTCGATCACGCTCCGGCGCGACGTGGTCCTCGCCGTCGCACTGAAGACGTTCGCCCAGCCACTGACCGCGTACGTCATCGCGCGCTGGGTCCTCGACCTGCACGGCACGGCCCTGCTGGCCCCCACCCTGCTCGCCGCGCTGCCCACGGCCCAGAACGTCTACGTCTACGCCGTCCAATACCGAGCCAGCCGAACCCTCGCCCGCAGCGCCGTCCTCCTCAGCACCCTCCTCTCCATCCCCACCATGATCCTTATAGCCGGCCTCCTGGCCTGAGGGGTGGTCACTTCATGGCTTTGAAGGCTTCTTCGGCTACGGGGGCGACTTGGTCGACGCCTACGCCCTCGTTGGCGGACTGGGCGATGACGGTGAGGGTGTTCGAGCCGCGGTAGCACTGGGTGGGGAGGTTGCCGGCGGTCTCGATGCAGGTGCTGCGGCCGACCTTCTTGACCTTGTCGGGGGTGGCGCCGGAGTCGGCGATGACCTTGTCGATGTCGACGCGGCCGCGGAGCGCGATCAGGACGTAGAAGCGGTCACCGTCCAGGCTGCCGTACGCCTCGACCATCACCTTCTTGCCGTTGTTGATCCGGCTCAGCGCGTCCCGGGTCTGATCGAGCTGGGCGCGGCTGCGGATCTCCTGGTCGGTGACCCGGTCCAGGCCGACGAGCTT
>DASSDE010000112.1:0-2444 GCA_035697365.1 Kribbella sp.
GACTTGATGTAGTCGAGCTTCTGGATCACACCGGCCAGGTCGCCGCCGTGGTAGAAGCCCTTGTCCGTCGGGTCCAGCCCGGTCTGCAGCCGGTCGCCGGTGAGGCCACCGGCGTCGTTGGACCGGTCGCCGTTCGCGAACCGGTCCGCCATCAGGAAGTAGAAGCGTTCCTTCGTCGGACTGGGGCGCAGACTCGGCGCCGCGAGAGTCCGGTCTGCCGCGGTCACCTTTGGACCGGCGAGATCGACCGGGGTCACCGTGACAATGTGACTGGTGTCGTTGTAACTGAACTGCAGCCGGGCCGGGCCCTCGATCCGCAGCGGGATGTTCGGTCCGTTCAGGACGCCACCGGCGCCGTAGTTCTCGTCCCAGCCCTTGTTGACCGCGACTTTGAACTCGTACGAGCCTGCCGGCACGTCGAACACCTTCGTGTACGGCGCGCCCGCACCGAGGCTCGTCGCGTCGCAGCCCGGGTCCCAGTCAGCCGCACACCCAAGCTCGCTCTGCAACGAGCCGGCCACGGTGACATCCCGCTCTGCCGCTGGGGCCGCTGAGGCCGCTGGGGCCGGTGTCGCCGTACCCAGTCCTAGTACGACCACCGCTGCCGCAGTGAAACCCGCAGTCAAACGCCTGAATCCGCGCATCACGCACCCCTCCCCGCCAACTCACCTGCCGGGGACGGTAGCGGCCGGTTTTTACCGTGAGGAGGGCTCGATGGTCACGGTAAGGTCACGAGGTCCGGGAGCGTCGTCTCGATCGGCGTACGCAGCACGGTCGTCGCATGCTCGTCGTACGGCGTGGGCTGTGCGTTGAGGATGATCAGCGGCTTGCCGGAGTTCAGTGCGATGTCACAGAGACCCGCGGCCGGGTAGACCTGCAGGGACGTACCGACGGCAAGGAAGAGGTCCGCGGACTCGGTTGCGGCGACTGCTCGGTCCAGCACAGCCCTGTCGAGGGACTGTCCGAAGGAGACCGTTGCTGATTTCAGGATGCCGCCGCACGCCTCACAGGCCGGGTCTTCATCGCCGGACTCGAGTCTGGGGAGTACGTCGGACATGGGCAGCCGGCGCCCGCACTGCAGGCAGTCGACGTACCGAACCGTTCCGTGGAGCTCGTGGACCAGCTCCGGCGACGATCCGGCCTTCTGGTGCAACCCGTCGACGTTCTGTGTGATCAGTCCGGTCAGACGACCCTGCCGCTCCAGCTCGACGAGGGCCAGGTGGCCCGGGTTCGGCTCGACGGTCCAGGTGGGCACGGCGAGGCGGTGCTTCCAGGTCGCCACGCGAACCTCGCGACTGTCGACATACTCGTCGATGTCGAACATCGCCTCGGCGGCAGGGTCCTTCGTCCACACACCCTCGGGGCCCCGGAAGTCAGGGATGCCCGAGGCGGTCGAAATACCTGCTCCGGTCAGTACGGCGATGCGGTCAGCACGGATCACCCTCCGACGGTACCCACTCCTGCGCCAGCACGGACATCACGATCTCGTCCACCCACTCGCCGTCCCAGAGCAGCGCATCCCGTAGTACGCCCTCCTGCTTGAAGCCGGCCTTCTCGTACGCGCGGCGGGCGCGTGGGTTGAACTCGTACACGCCGAGGCTGATGCGGTGCAGGCCGAGCTGCTCGATGCCGTAGCCGACAATCAGCCGGGTCGCCTCGGTGCCGAGGCCGCGGTTCTGGCCGGCCGCGCCGATCAGGATCCGGAAGTTGCAGCACTGGTTGTCGGGGTCCCACTCGTTCAGTACGGCCTCACCGACGACTGCACCGGACGCGTTGTCGACGACAGCCAGGTCCAGCCGATCGGTCTGGTCCTTGCGGGTCCGCATCCACTGCCGCGCTTGGTCCTCGCTGATGTCGCCGTGGCTCCCGGTCAGGCGGTCGACGTCCGGGTCGTCCATCGCGGCGGCCAGTGCCTCGTAGTCACCCTCGTCCAGGGGGCGCAGGGTGACCCGGTCCCCGGACAGCGTCGGCTTGTACGCGAAGTCGGTCACGCGGTGGAGTGTGTCAGCTGACCCGCCGCACGACGTACTGATTTACCGCGGTCGAAACGAGCTCCTGCCCGCGCATCCGGCACCAGGCCGGGATGTCCGTGACGGCAGCCGGGTCATCCGCGAGCACGGTGACCGTGTCGCCGAGGGCGACGGTCGGTAGCGTTTTGGCCAGCTTGATCACCGGGAGTGGGCAGAGCAGACCCGTGCAGTCCAGGTCGACGTTCACATCCCCACCTCCGCGCGGATCCGCTGCACGATCCCCGGCAGCACGGCGCAGAAGCGCAGTACGTCCTCATGCTTCGTGTCTCGTGCGAGAGACAGCCGGACGTTGCCGTGGGTCAGTACGCCCATGGCTGCCAGTACGTGTGACGGCCGGAGCGTGCTCGACGTACAAGCGGAGCCGCTGGAGACGGCGAAGCCCTCAGCGTCCAGTGCGGTGACGAGAGCTTCACC
>DASSDE010000113.1:0-4904 GCA_035697365.1 Kribbella sp.
GCCCCGGATGGACGGGCTCACGGCCGCCGCCGAGATCCGCCGGACCGTGCCGGAGACCGCGGTCGTCGTCCTGACGACCTTCTCGGAGGACGCGTACATCGCCCGGGCGCTGGGGGACGGGGCCAGCGGGTTCCTGCTCAAATCCGGCGACCCGCGGGAGCTGATCGCGGGGCTGAAGGCGGTCGCGGACGGTGCGGCGTACCTCTCGCCGAAGATCGCACACCGAGTGATCGCGGAGCTGAGCGCGGGCGTGGGTGGCGGCGCGATGGCACGGACAGCGGCCGCGAAGGAGCAGACCGCAGTACTCACGCCGCGCGAGCTGGACGTGCTCGGGCTGGTCGGAGCGGGGCTGTCGAACGCCGAGATCGCGACCCGGCTGTTCCTGGTCGAGGGCACCGTCAAGGCGCATGTCAGCGCGATTCTGGTGCGGCTCGGCGTGAAGAACCGTGTCCAGGCGGCGATCGTCGCGTACGAAGCGGGTCTGGTGGCCCGCTGATGCCCTCGTCGCTGACCGTGTCTGGCCGCTTCGGGTCACCGCGATGCATGCTCGGCGCGAGCGTGGACACTGGTTGCGGAACCGTCACCGAACGCTCCGGGTGGTGACGTGGTGAGGACACCGGGTCATGGGATAGTGGTCCCTCCCGGAGACCTCACCTCCGGAGTACCCAGCAAGCTTCCAGGGGCCACCCGCCCCCTCTGACAGAATCGGGGATCCAGGTCGTGACCGACTCGCACAACTCCGGACAGCACAAGGACCGGGAAGCGGCGGCGGCCGAGGTCCGGAGAATGTGGCAGCCGACCCCCTCCTGGACCCAGCCGGACCCTAACGACGCCGAACCCGTCGAGGAGACCGCCGAGGACACCGCGGAGCGGGGCGACGCGCTGTCCGGGGACTTCCCGGGAGACTCGTGGTCCGGCCCGGCGGCCCAATCGGCCAGTCCGTCCGCTGACCGGCCTGTGAACCAGCCGGCGCCGTGGACGCAGCCGCAGCAGACCCCGCCCGGCCCGTCCTGGGCACAGCCCGTTCCGGACTCTGCCGCCTCCTCGTGGAGCCAGCCGGAGGAGCAGGACGACGACCTGATCGCGGAGCCCCAGAGCCCAGAAGCCGGGTCTGGGGCTGGGTCGAGCGACAACGCGGGGTCCCAGCAGGACACCGGCGCTCCGGTGTTCGGCGGCTCCTCGTTCCAGGCCACCGGCCAGGAGCAGGCCGCTCAGCAACAGGGCACCCAGCAGGGCAGCCAGCAGCAGCCGGGCCAGTACCAGGCACCGCAGAACCAGCAGCCGGTGCAGGGCGGCCAGGGCGCACCGGGCGGTCAGCCTGGGCAGGGCGGTGGGCACGCAGGTGGGCAGGGCGGCCAGCCGCTGTCGCCTGCTGCTCAGCACTTCTTCCCGCAGGGCATCCCCGGCCAGCAGGCCCCCCAGCAGCAGCAGAACCTGTCCTACCGCTCCGAGGAGCTTCTGCAGGCGCTGCCGCTGCCGCGCGAGGCTCCCGCGGAGCGCGGCGTCCGGAGCATGCTGAAGCTGCGTCCCGGCACCTCCGAGCGTTCCGAGCGGATCGCCCGCGCAACAGCCGCGACGGCCTTCCGCCGTCCGGTGACGATCGTCGTCGCGAACCCGAAGGGCGGCTCCGGCAAGACGCCGACCACGCTGCTGCTGGCCGGTGCGCTCGGCCAGGCCCGTGGTGGTGGCGTCGTCGCGTGGGACAACAACGAGCTGCGCGGCAACATGCACCTGCGGACCCACGACACGAACTCGCGGTCCACGGTCACGGACATGCTCCAGGCGATGCCAATGCTGACCCAGCCGGACGCCCGGCTCGGCGACGTCGCGGCGTACCTGCGCCACCAGGTCGCCGGTCAGTACGACGTGCTCACGTCCGCGACCACGACGTACGCGCAGATCGAGGCCCTGGACTTCGACCAGATCCATCGCCTGCTGAGCCGGTTCTACAAGGTGCTCGTGATCGACACCGGCAACAACGAGGGCTCCAGCAACTGGCGCGAGGCGATGAAGGCGGCCGACGCCCTCGTCATCCCGATCAAGTGGAAGAGCCTGTCCTGTGCGGCCGCCGTACAGATGCTGGAGGAGCTCGACAACCAGGGTCCCGAGGCGCAGCGGCTGATCCGCCGCGCGGTGATCGCGGTCTCGAACGGCCCCGGTGACGTGAACAAGGAGGTCGAGAAGCAGCTCCGCCCGTACTTCGATTCGCGCGCCGCTGCCGTCGTCGACATCCCGACCGACATGCACATCGCCGCCGAAGGTCCGCTCGACCACTCCGCCCTGCAGCCCGCGACGCGCCGGGCCGCGCTCGATCTGGCGGCGAGGGTTTCCGAGCAGATCACGATCTCGCTGAACACCCCGCGCTGATCCCCCGCTGATCACCCGGAACGAGGCTGGTCCGGACGCCGTCCGAACCAGCCTCGTTGCTGTTCAGGCGTCGCGGCGCCTGAGCACGCTCGAACCGAGAGCCAGCCCGCCGACGGTCCAGGCGATCAGCACGACCGCGCTCGCAGTAGGCGAGATGGGGTCCGTCGCACCGGTGAGGAAGTTCTGGCCGGCGCCACCTGGGAGGAGCGCGGCGAGCCACACCAGCGCCCGCAACGAACTCTGGCCCAGCATCAGCGGGACCACCAGGAGCAGCAGGAAGGCGACGGTCAGCGTGCCGGCCGTACTCCGCACCACCCAGGCGATCCCGGAGCTGAACAAGCCCGCGGCGGTCGCGTAGCAGCCGGCAGCCAGCAGATCGGCCACCAGGTCGGCGGCACTCCAATCGGCCCACGAGCCTGCGGTGAGTCCGCCCGCCACGGACGCGAGCGCTGCCATCACGATCCCGTACCCGAACAGCACCGGTGCGAGCACGGCCGCTTTGGCGAGTACGACGTTCCGACGCACCGGAGTCCACTGCAGCGTCGAGCGGATGCTGCCGGTCGCGTACTCCGCGGTCACCGGCAGCAGCGCGAACGCGGCGATGATCACCTGCACGATCAGCATCGCCGAGCTGCCGAAGTGGCCGATCGGCTGCTGCTCGGCCACTTCGCCCGGTCCGAGGTGGGTGTTGTCGTAGGCGAGGCCCCAGCCGTACTGCATGCCCAGCAACACGGTCAGGAGCGCAGCGGCGACGAGGTTCGCCAGGCTGGAGCGGACCGTCCACAGCTTGGTCCACTCCGACCGGACCGCGTTCGTGAGTCCGCTGCTGGTGCTCCGGTCGATGACTGCCGTACTCATCGCTCACCTGCTTCCACGAGTTGAGGCTCGACCTCAGCTTGAGCTTGACGCCGTTTCCTGAGTTGATGCCGAACGATCTCGACGGCGAACGTCACCGCGAGCGCCAGCCCGATGCCGAGGACGACACCCTTCAGTGGGTTGTCCTCGAACGCCTTCCCGCCGATGTAGCCGACCAGCGTGCAGTAGCTGCCCCAGCTGATCGCGGCCAGCGCTGCGAACGCCGAGAACTGCCGGAGCGGGTAGCGCACCGATCCCATCGTCAGCGTCACCGCCGTACGTCCGCCCGGCACGTACCGAGCGACCACCAGGATCAGCCCGCCGCGTTCCGCCAATGACCGTCGCGCCCAGAGCACTGCGCCATGTCTCCTGGTCCCCGGTTTCATCCGGTCGAGCAATCGCCCGCCGGCGCCGCGTCCGAGGGCGTACGAGACGTGATCGCCGATGAAGGCGCCGATGGCCGCGACCACGATGACCACGTACAGATTGGGCTCGCCACTCGCGGCCGCGAACACGCCTGCCGTCACCACCAGCGTCTCCGAGGGGATCGCGGGGAAGAACCCGTCGAGCGCCGCGAACCCCCACAACGCGACGTAGATCCACCACGACGACATCAGCTCGTGGGCGAACTGCAGGATCGCGTCGCTCATGACGCCACCGCCACGCCGTACTCGACGCTGTCCGCGGTGAGCTCCATGTACGCCTCCTCGAGGGAGGCGCGCTCCGTCACCAGCTCGTGCAGCCGGACGCCGAGCTCGTACGCCAGATCGCCGACCTGCTCGGCTGTCACGCCGGTCACCACCAGCCGGTCGTCGACAGCCTCCACTCGCTCCGCGACCTCCGTCAGCCGATCCCTCAGTACGGCGAACTGGGAGCGATCGGGGACCCGGACCGCGACGGTGGTCCGCGACGACCCGGCAATGACCTCGGCCACCGGGGCGTCCGCGATCAGGCGACCGCGGCCGATCACGACCAACTGGTCGGCGGTGAGCTGCATCTCGCTCATCAGGTGACTGGAGACGAAGACCGTCCGCCCCTCGGCCGCCAGCGAACGCATCAGCTGCCGGACCCAGCGGACACCGTCCGGGTCGAGACCGTTGACCGGCTCGTCGAACATCAGCACCTCGGGGTCGCCGAGCAGCGCGCCGGCGATGCCGAGCCGCTGCCCCATCCCGAGCGAGAACTGCCCGGCCCGCCGGCGGGTCACCTCGTCCAGGCCGACCGTCGACAGCACCTCGTCGACCCGGCTGACCGGGATCCCGTTGCTGCGTGCCATCGCGACCAGGTGGTTGCGTGCGGACCGGCGTGGATGCAGCGCCTTGGCGTCGAGCAGCGCGCCGATCTTGGTCAACGGGTGCGGCCACTCCGCGTACGGGCGCCCGTCGACGAGCGCGGTGCCGGCCGACGGACTGTCCAGCCCGAGGATCATCCGCATCGTGGTCGACTTGCCGGCGCCGTTCGGCCCGAGGAAGCCGGTCACCCGGCCGGGGGAGATGGTCAGGTCGAGCGAGTCCACCGCGGTGCTGCCGCCGTACCTCTTGGTGAGTCCTTCGAGCGTGATCACGCCGGGGCCCTTTCCTGGTTCGTTGTGCGTACCTCGAACCTAGGAATCGCGGACCCCTCCGCACATCTGACGACCGGCTGGTCCGACCCCCTACTTTCGTTGTCGATACCATCTGTCC
>DASSDE010000114.1:0-2973 GCA_035697365.1 Kribbella sp.
GCTTCCGAGAAGGTGATCTGGTCCACCTTCTGGATGAAGTCGATGACGTCGCCGCCCTCCTGGCAGCCGAAGCAGTAGAAGAACCCGCGCGCCGGGGTGACGTTGAACGACGGCGACTTCTCGTCGTGGAACGGGCACAGACCCTTCAGGTTGCCCCCGCCGGCGTTCTTCAAGGTCACGTACGAGCCCACGACGTCGTCGATCCGGGCCCGCTCGCGCACCAGCGCGATGTCCTCTTCCTTGATCCGGCCTGCCACCCCGCGAGTCTACGATCATCCCCAAGCACCTCCGCCCGCGGGACGACCGAACTGCCCGTACCGCCCGCTCGGTGCGCGTGGGTTAGCGTTCGGGTGTGGAGACTGTGGAGACTGTGGAACTGGGTGGTAGCGGGGCTCGGGTGTCGCGGGTCCTGCTCGGGCTGATGCGGATCAAGGAGCTGTCCGACGGCGAGATCCGGACGCTGGTCGGTACTGCGCGGGACGCCGGGGTGACGATGTTCGATCACGCCGACATCTACGGCGGGCCGCACGGGTGCGAGCAGCGGTACGGCGACGCGCAGCCGGTCCCGGCCGCGGAACGTGACCAGGTGACGATCCAGTCCAAGGTCGGGATCCGGCGCGGATACTTCGACTTCTCCCGCGAGCACATCGTCTCGAGTGTGGAGCAGTCGCTGGCCGCGCTGCGTACGGACTACCTGGACGTACTGCTGCTGCACCGCCCCGACACACTGGTCGAGCCGGACGAGGTTGCGGCCGCGTTCGACGAGCTGCACAGCAGCGGGAAGGTGCGGGCGTTCGGTGTCTCGAACCACACGCCCGGCCAGATCGAGCTGCTGAAGCGGTCGGTGCGGCAGCCGCTCGTCGCCAATCAGCTTCAGTTCAGCCTCGCCCACGCGGCTCTGGTCGCGCAGGGGCTGGGCGCCAACATCGTCGGCCTCGAACAGTCCGCGGACCGGGACCTCGGCATCCTCGACTACAGCCGGCTGAACAACGTCACGATCCAGTCCTGGGGTTCGCTGCAGAAGCCGTCGCCCGGCGGTGTCTTAATCGGCGACCGGGACAAGTACGCCGCGCTGAACGACGCCCTCGAGGAGGTGGCGAAGGCGTACGACAGCACCCCCACCGCGATCGCGCTCGCCTGGATCGCCCGGCACCCGGCCGCGATGCAGATCGTGATCGGCACCACCAAGCCGGCCCGCGTCCAGGAGGCCGCCACGGCTGCCACCATCACCCTCACCCGTCAGGAGTGGTACCACCTCTTCACCGCGGCCGGCCACACGCTGCCCTGATCGTCATGGCCTAGGGTTTCGGGCATGCCTCGTACTCTTCGTCCTGGTCAGCGGTCCGAGCTGTATGTCGTCGATGTCGTGAGCAACGAGCACCGCTTGGTGTTCAGCTCCGACGAGGTGCTGTTCGAGGCGCCGAACTGGCTTCCGGACGGCACGTTGGTTGTCAATGGCAACGGGCTGCTGTACCGGGTCGCGGACGGGCTCGAGGAGATCGAGCTCGGCGGCGTACCGGCGATCAACAACGACCACGTGGTGAGCCCGGACGGGCGGACCGTCTACCTGTCCGCGGACGACGGGCACATCCACGCGGTGCCGATCCAGGGCGGCCCCGGGCGGCGGGTGACGAACGACCGCGGGCCGGGGTTCCACCACTACCTGCACGGGGTGTCCCCGGACGGTGCGACGCTCGCGTACATCGGCCTGGAGTGGGTCGGCGAGCAGCGGATCACCAACGTGTGGACGATCCCGGCCGCGGGAGGCGCCGACGTACAGGTGACCGACGACGAGTTCGCCGACGACGGCGCCGAGTTCAGCCCGGACGGCGCGTGGATCTACTTCAACTCCGAGCGCGCGGGTCAGGCGCAGCTGTTCCGGATCCGGCTCGCCGACGGGCACGTGGAACAGTTGACCGACGACGAGCGGGTGAACTGGTTCCCGCATCCGGCGCCGGACGACTCGTCGATCGCGTACGTGAGCTTCCCGACCGGCACACAGGGGCATCCGGCCGACATCGACGACGTACGGCTGCGGCTGTTGCGGCGCGACGGCGAGGTGCGCGAACTGACGAGCCTGTTCGGCGGCCAGGGCACGATGAACGTGCCGAGCTGGTCACCGGACAGCTCGTCGTTCGCCTATGTCACTTACCCGATCTAAACGTCCGAGAGCTCGATCGAGGAGTCGGCCAGCCGGGCCGGGTCGACCTTTTTGCCGGAGCTGATCAGGTCGCGGACCGCGTCGATCGCGCCCCACGTGTTGACGTGCATGCCGGCCAGTACGTGCTTGTCCTCCGCGAGCCAGAACGCCACGTACGCGCCCGACTTCGGGTCGCCGCGGAGGACCACCTGATATGACGTGCCGCGCGGCACCTCGCCCGCGTACTCCATGCCGAGGTCGAACTGGTCGGTGAAGAAGTACGGGATCGCGTCGTGCGAGATGTCCTCGCCGAGCATCGACTTCGCGGCCGCCTTGCCGGTGTCCTTCGCGTTCTGCCAGTGCTCGACGCGGACCGAGCGCCCGAAGAGCGGGTGGTCCCACCGCACCACGTCACCCGCGGCGTACACGTCCGCGACCGACGTCTGCAGGTCGGCGCCGGTGACGATGCCGGAGCCGTTGTCGGGGGTCGCGACCTCGATGCCGGCCGCCTCCGCGAGCTCGGTGTTCGGCCGGACGCCGACGCCGACGATCACCAGCTCCGCCGGGACGACCTCACCGCCGCTCACCTTCACGCCGGTGACCTTGTCGGTGCCCTCGAAGCCCTCGACTCCGGTGCCGAACCGGAACTGCACGCCGTGCTGCCGGTGGAGCTCGGCGAACAGCTCACCGACCTCCTCGCCGAGCACTGCGGCCAGCGCCGTGGACTGTGGCTCGACGACAGTTACCTCACAACCGCGCTCGCGGGCGGCGGACGCTGCCTCGAGCCCGATCCATCCGGCGCCGACCACGACGACGCGCGGCTTCGCGGCGTA